>CALRKC020000034.1:0-11143 GCA_943367895.1 Erythrobacter sanguineus
GGAAACGGACGTAAAACTCTTTAATGATGCAAAAGCCAAATTGCAGATGCTGAAAAGTAAGAAAGGCCTAACTGACAAACATCTTAAACAAGAGATGGTAGAAATTGTCATGTTATATCTAACCTTCCTGAACAAATCAAAATCAAGCAGCTAAGCACACCGACACTCCTTAATTTTTTCAAAACCATCATGGATTTAGGAATTGTAATAAAAAATATACGCAAACAGCGGCAGCAAACTCAGGAAGAGTTAGCTGCCCTATGTGACATAACGCAAACGTATCTCTCTCAAATTGAAGGAAATAAAAAAGAACCAAATTTGGGTGTCTTGAAAAAAATCAGTGCTGAACTAGATGTTCCGTTACCGATATTATTTTTTCTTTCACTTAACGAGCAAGACATTAGGCCAGAAAAGCGTGATGCCTTTAAAATTATGAATTCACCACTAAAAAATCTTGTCGGTGACATCTTCGAACTTTAAAAAATACCAACTTAAACAACTTGCTGCGATCATTAAAATGTCGCCAGAGAGAGTTGCTTTCATGATTGATAACATCGATGAATTTTATCGTGAAAAACAAGAAAAAAAGTTTGATAGTAACAAAGGAAAATTTAAAACGTATAGTAACGGAAATTTAAAAATTCGTACAATCAATCCGTCACAGAATGATCTAAAGATTGCACAACAACGTATCAAAAACAGAATTTTAGCAAAAGTAGAATTGCCTCCAAACGTCCATGGTGGCGCAAAGAAAAAAAGCAATATTACTAATGCAAAAGAGCATCAGGGAAACAAATATATCTTTGCAACGGACCTACAAGAATTTTACCCGTCAATCACGGCAAAAATGGTTTATGAAGCATTTCTGCACATTGGGTATAGCAACTTTTTCGCCAGCCAACTTGCGAAACTGGTTACGTACAAGCACAAGGTTCCACAAGGCGCGCCTACCAGCACACACGTTTCAAACATTGTCTTTCTGAAAACGGACTGTGAACTTATTAATTTCTGCAATGAGAATAATATTACATACACCCGTTATGTTGATGATTTAACCTTTTCCAGCCAGAAAGATTTCAGCCACCTTAGCACACAGTTACTAGAAATTGTGACTAAGACGGGTTTTAAATTGAGTTACCGCAAAACAATGTATAGCGGAAAGCAAACTATCACTGGAATAGTCGTGCAGCTTAATAAAATTGATGCACCCGACAATGTGAAGTTTCGTTCTTCGCTTGAAAAAGACGATCCCCTTCAGCCGGTAACTGACTACATGAAACGTATTCGTGCGACAAATAAGCGAAATTTTAGATGCTAATTTGTTCGCCAATAGATTCGTAACCCCCGCGTAACCCCGACAAAGCGCGGTCAATTGAAAGAATTTGCTAAGTCATTGAAAAGAATGGCTCCCTGGGTAGGATTCGAACCTACGACCAAGCGATTAACAGCTACAATTTTTATGGCTTCTGGTAAATTGCCCATGTTTGTCTATCTATGTTAGTAGTTGGAATAAATAGATTTTTTTGATTTTCTAGTTTTCCTATGTTAGAACATTGTTGCTCTACAGTGTAACCCCGGCGTAACCCGCCAATGTTCTGCAAAGGATCGTCGTGTCTAAATCCGTGAATTTTACAAAAGCTATTTTGGAAAGTATACCGCTTCCCGTCAAAGGTCAAAGACTGGTTTTTCACGACACGAAGGTCGAGGGTTTGCAGTGCCGTATTTCGTCAAAAGGAACAATTACCTTTTCACATTTCCGCAGAGTAAGAGGCGGTAGCCCGGAACGCGTGACTTTAGGAAAATTGACAAGCATAACTGTCGACCAGGCTAGGACAATGGCGAAAGAACTCAACTACGCAGTTGATACTCGTCAAAATCCCGCTGAACTCATACGTTCCAAGAAAACCGAAATGACTTTCGGAGAATTATTCTCTACATATTTGGAGAAGCATTCGAAGCTAAAAAAGCGCACATGGAAAGTAGATAAGAGAAATTACGACCTGTATCTTGCCGCACCTTTGGGTAAAAAAAGGTTATCTCAAATTACCAAGGCGATGATCGCTCAAATTCATATCGACATTACTTGTCAGCCTAAAAAGTCGGTACGCAAGAAAGGGGATGGTATAGTCTCGTTAAAAAGTGGCTCGACGGCAAATAGAATTTTAGCACTTGTAAGCAGTTGCTTTAATTGGGCGATTGGAAACGGTATTTGTGAAACAAATCCCACTAAGCAAATCAAAAAGAATAAAGAACGTTCACGGAAAAGGTTTTTACAACATGAGGAGCTGCCAGCATTTTTTAATGCTGTTCAAGCAGAAGAAAATCCAATAATTCGCGATTTCATTCTTATAGCACTTTTTACCGGTGCAAGGCGGTCTACTGTTTTGTCAATGGAATGGAAGGATATTTCATTCATTCAAAATGAATGGCGTATGCCTCGACAAAAAAATGATGAACCTCAAATTATTCCTCTTGGTGATGAGGCAATGGAAATTTTAAAGCAGTGAAAAGTGTTGTCAAAGTCACCCTATGTCTTTCCGGGTGAGGGGAAGTGCGGTCACCTTGTTGAGCCTAAGGCAGGATGGGAACGTGTTTTAAAAAAGGCAGGACTTGAGAATCTTCGCATTCACGATCTGCGCCGAACATTGGCAAGCTGGCAAGCGAAGACTGGTGCAAGTTTGCTGATTGTTGGCAAAACACTTGGACACAGATCACCACAAGCAACGGCTGTATACGCCCATCTTGATCTCGACCCTGTAAAGGAAGCCATGAAAACAGCTACGACCGCTATCCTTGCGGCGGCAAAGCAGCTGCCGGATGAAAACAAGCTACGAATACCTGCAAACTATGACATGCAGCTGTATGTGGTTGCATTTGCTCAATAAAATCCCTTGATTCGGCAACAACTTGTAGTAGTATTCATAAGTAATCGAAAATAACCATGCCGTTAGATTGTTCAACGTTGCTGCACATTGCGGCAGCGTGACGAGTTACGATTTTTGCCTCGATTCCGTTGAATAGGGTTAGGTTCTGCTCGAACGCGAGTTCAAAAGTTCACCATTGGATCAAAAAGGAGAAATTGATGACCCTACCGAACGATGGCATTGACCCGCTTTTTGATACGAAAAGTGCGGCGCGTTATCTCGGCGTATCACCAAAAACGCTTCCCGGGTGGAGAAGCCGGAAACTCAATAGCTTAAAGGCTATCAAAGTCGGTAAGAAAGCCGTTCGATATCGGAAATCCGAATTGGACCGCTTCCTTGCCGAGGGCATGACACCCTAACTACCAACTTCAAGTAAATCTCTAAACTTCTACGAAAGGTTTTCTATGAACATAGAAAAAGCCAACGCTATCCCTTTGCCTGAAATCCTGAACAAGCTCGGAAAAACGCCTGATAAGACGAAAGGAAACGATCTTTGGTACAAATCCCCATTCCGCTACGAAAAGACCGCCAGCTTCAAAATAAACACCTTAAAAAAAACGTTTGGTACGACTACGGAGAAGGCAAAGGCGGGAATGTCATCAATTTTGTTTGCAGTTACCTCAAATCACAAGGAGAAAATGACACCGTAATAGATGCATTAAGATGGCCGCGAAATATGATGGGCAATGATTACGTCGTTCCCGTTAAAGCTGAAAGCGATCGTGAGCCAAAACCGACTTTGGCGATGCATAGGCTTCAGGAAATCAAGCATCCGGGGCTGGTGGCATACCTCAAAGACAGAGGTATTCCGGTTGGATTGGCTAAACTCTATCTGAAAGAAGCCGTCATGATTAATGTCGAGAAAGGAACGAAGTTTCATGCGCTGGCAATGAGGAATGAGGACGATGGTTTTGAACTGAAGAATATGTTCTTCAAGGGCTGTTTCGGGCGAAAGTCGATTACGTTCATTCGAGGATCGGAACCATTGACAACAGAAGTTCACTTCTTCGAGGGAATGGAAGATTTTCTGTCGGCGGCCTGTCTTCAGTCAGAACAGAAGTTTGAAGATGATGTGATTATTCTGCATTCAGTCGCCAATGTTGCCAAAGGGCTTGCGTATATCAAGGGCTATCCGCTTTATAAGACTGTTATTTCATGGATGGACAATGATAAGGCGGGAGAAAGCGCCACGGCGGCATTAAAGGCGTTCTGTGCAGAAGCGAATCTTGCTTTCCGACCGATGAATGAACTTTATGCCGAGTATCAGGACGTGAATGCCTGGTATCAGCAACAGCCAAAACCGAAAGGAGGGTAAAGCATGGTAGCTCACAATATGGACTTTTCTGCGAAGGTTGCTGAAATCGAGCTTGTATATCGAAGTAAGGTGAAAGCGAGTGATCGCCCAAAGGTCAATTCTTCTCTTGATGCTTATGAATTATTACATGAAACTTGGGATATGGACAAACTGGAATTGCAGGAGCAATTCCGGGTTATTCTTCTCGACAGAGGAAACAAGGTACTTGGCATTTCTACGATTGCAAGTGGAGGAGTGTCGGATTGTCTTGTTGACCTTAAACTGGTGTTCGCAGCAGCGATAAAGGCGAAATCGAGTGCCATCATTTTATCACACAATCATCCGTCAGGAAATTTAACGTTTAGTGATGCAGATATGCGTTTGACGCAGAAATTTGCAACAGCAGGAAATATGATTGACGTTAAGGTTCTTGACCATGTACTGGTAACAGCGGAAGGTTATAAGTCACTTGCAGATTGTGGAAGAATGCCTGCGCCATTTTAGGTTTCAAGAGGTTCAAAACATATGTTTTGAACCTCTTTTTTTTAAAATAAATGCTGTTTAGCGATGATATTTTCATTTAATCTATTTTTTTGTTAAATAAAAAATAATTATTTAACTATTAAATTACTAAATAAATAAATTTGCATCACTAAAACCTATTTATCATGAAAACAAAATTGATTTTTACAGCGTTAATTTTACTGATTTCTTTTGGACTAAAAGCACAAACTGCTGTTCTTACGCTCAATTCATTATTCTGTAACAAAACTACTGAAGCTGGTGAGGATGAGGTGTATTTTCTTACAAATTACCATTACAATTTTCAAAATGGCGCAAGTGGTCAGTTTCAAACTGGGCCTTATAATATGAATGATGGTAGGCAGCCTAGACAAATAGGAAGCTTCAATGTTTTTCAAGGGCAGCTTTTGCCTGGCATGTCTGTCGATATAACTGTCTTCATAATGGAACAAGATGGTGGAGGCTCTGCTAATATAATATCACAAGCGCAGAGTGCAATGAATACGGCTGTGCCGCTTGTTTGTGGTGGATACCCGCCTGCTTGCCCATATGCCCAAGCCATAGGAGGGGTAGTGAACTTCGCAGCATCGTTGCCTGAGAAGCTTCGCGGACTAATAAACGATACTGACGATTTTCTTGGCAGTATTAGTGTAAGGATTTCAAATAATAATGGGTATATATCTGTCCAGTTTTACGGAGGCGAGCGTTGTGTAAATTACGGTCCAGCACCTAATGTTCCTAATCCAAGTTATACAGCTGTCGGAAATTTAATTGGTGATGGATCTAGTTATAACTTTGGCTTTACTGCAGGAGCTTTTTAGAATCGTTGTACCTATGTTGTACCAAAACAAAAAAGGCTGACAGATAATCTCTGTCAGCCTTTGTCTTTACTGGTAGCGAGGACGGGAGTTGAACCCGTGACCTCAGGGTTATGAATCCTGCGCTCTAACCGACTGAGCTACCTCGCCAATTTTCGGTTATTCCAACTTTCGGAATGCGGGTGCAAATATATATATTAATTTATAGGTTGCAAATTAAAAATCTACAAAAAAATTAATTTTTCAAATTGTGCTTTTTTAATTTTTATTCTATATATTTCCAAAAAAATTACCTGCATTTCATGGAAGTTAAAGTAAAATATGAATTGGAATTTCCGATAAATTCTTCTCCCCAGCTCTTATATCAATATATATCAACACCTTCCGGTCTATCGGAATGGTTTGCCGATAACGTTAACTCGAGGGGTGAATATTTCACTTTCATCTGGGATGACTCGGAAGAAAAGGCCCGGGTAGCTTCAAAAAAGACCGGGGAGAAAATAAAATTTCGTTGGATTGATGTCAATAATGAAGATACCGATTACTTTTTTGAGCTTCGTATCCTTGAAGACGAGATTACCAAGGACGTTTCGCTGATGATTATTGACTATGCGCCCGAGAGCGAACTCGATGAAGCGGCACTACTTTGGGAAAATCAGATTTCTGACCTCAAACATGTGATCGGTTCGGTATGATTTCTGAAACATAACCGTATATTTGCCCTGAATTTTCAGGGCTTTTTTTATGATAAATTTTAACGGGACACTTGTAGATACTCCATCCGGCGTTTTAGCGGAAAACCGCGGATTTCTTTATGGAGACGCTGTTTTCGAAACACTAAAAATCGTCGATGGTAAAATCCTTTTCGCTGAAGACCACTATTTCCGTTTGATGGCCTCCATGCGGATTGTCAGGATGGAAATTCCGATGAATTTTACGCTGGAGTATTTCGAAGAACAGATTTTATCTATTGCAAATGCGGAAAACTGCAGTGCCTCGGCCCGCGCCCGTATGACCGTTTATCGGAATGATGGTGGTAAGTACCTCCCCGATGATAACAACGTATCTTTCCTGGTTTCTGTTTCAGCCCTTGAAAATGTATTGTATCGCATAGACCACAAAACCTATGAAGTCGACCTGTTTAAAGACTTTTATGTGGCAAGGCAATTGTTATCAGGGATCAAATCGACCAATAGGTTATTGAACGTGGCCGCATCAATTTATGCCAAAGAAAACGACCTGCAGAACTGCCTGTTAATCAATGATGAGAAGAATGTAATCGAAGCCATACAGGGGAATATTTTTATGCTTACCGACGGAAAATTGATTACGCCGCCCATTTCAGAAGGCTGTGTCAACGGCGTAATGCGCAGACAGGTGCTCGCGTTGGCCAAAAAAATGGCCGATATAGAAGTTTCCGAACAGGTTATTTCGCCATTCGATTTACAAAAAGCCGATGAGATTTTTATAACTAATATTATCATGGGCATACAGCCGGTGTCCAAATACCGTAAAAAAGAATTTGGATCAGGACTTGCCGAACTACTGTTGCAAAAACTGAATACGGAGATTCGTTTGGGTTAATTAAGGATAGGATTCTCCGGGGCGTTCGACCAAATCAGGTAGTCGCCACCCAATTCAATAATCTTCTCTTTCCAGAAATTGGTTGTTGATTTTCCGATAATCCGATTTTCATAATCATTTCGGGCAATAATCCAGGAATTGGAATCCATTTCCGATTCAAGCTGTTTAGGCTCCCATCCGGTGTATCCCAAAAAGAATCGGATATTTTCCTTATTGATTTCGCCCTGATTGATCAGTTCCTTGGTCGATTCGAAATCGCCACCCCAGTATATTCCATTCGATATTTCGATACTGTTCGGAATCAATTCGGGAATGTTGTGTATGAAATATAAATTGTCCTGCTCTACCGGTCCGCCATTGTAGATCTTGAATTTGGCGTTGATTTCGGGCACGAGGTCGTTGATCGTATATTTGAGAGGCTTGTTGATGATAAATCCTACCGAACCATCAGCATTATGATCAGCCAGCAGTATTACCGATCTGTTAAAAGAAAGATCTCCTATTATCGACGGCTCTGCAATTAGCAAATGTCCTTTCTCCAGTTTGTCTGAAATCATTTTGCTGAATTTTTACTAAATTTAGTAATAAAAAAATGAAACCACCAAATATAATCTTACGTTTTTTCCTATTTGACTTACAAATAACAATAAAAAAAGCCTTCGTAATGAAGGCTTTTACTTTATATCGTAGAAAGTTGACTATTTCAAGCCGCCTTCCAATTCAGCACCGGCTTTGAATTTAACTACTTTCTTAGCAGCAATCTTGATCGTTGCCCCGGTTTGTGGGTTTCTTCCGTCTCTTGCAGCTCTGTTAGATACTGACCATGATCCGAATCCAACCAAAGATACTCTTCCGCCTTTGTTCAACGCTTCTGCTACATTTTTCAACATTGACTCTAATGCCGCTTTAGCTGCTGCCTTAGTAATTCCTGCTTCAGCAGCCATTGCATCGATTAATTCTGATTTGTTCATAATAATAGTTATTAATTGTTGGTTAAAAATTCTGTTAATAGAAACAAATTTAGCAGGAATTCGTTACTGTGCAACCGATGAGCGCGGTTTTTCGTCGATTTGTTGATAAATCAATTCATTTGTTGATAAACTTTGTTGTTTTTTTAAAAAATGCGCTCATCTCAGCATTGACGCAAGCTTAGCTTACATTACTATCCGGCGCCAGGGTCATTCCGTTCAGCAATTCCGAAACGCTCATTTTCTTCTTTCCGGGGAATTGTATACTCAGCAAATGGACAAAACCATCTGTAACCGCTACACTCATTGTTTTTCTGTCGGTCTTCAGCAAACCCACCGCTAAATTGTGGTCCGCTTTCTCGAACGACGCTTCATAAATTTTTATCGAAGCGATGTCTTTTCCATCATTAAAATAACACCATGCTGCGGGATACGGCGAAAGTCCGCGGATTAAATTGTGAATTTCAGCACCCGGTTTCGTCCAGTCTATTTTGCAGTTGTCTCGGTTGAGCTTGTATGCCGTTTTTAATTCGCCCGACTCAGCTTGTATGTGCGTTTCAACGCCCCCGGATTGGATCCGTTCTAAAGTTTCAACGACTGTGCGGCTGCCAATCTCCATGAGCCGGTCATGTAACGTACCGGCATTTTCGTTTGCCGAAACAGGCGTTTCTGAGCTCAGGATCATTGCGCCGGTATCGATTTTCTCGTCGATGAAAAATGTCGTTACCCCGGTTTTCGTTTCACCATTGATAATGGCCCAGTTGATGGGTGCCGCGCCACGATATTGCGGGAGTAATGAGGCATGGAGGTTGAATGTCCCGTATTCCGGCATTTTCCACACCGCTTCCGGTAACATCCGGAAAGCTACCACCACCTGTAAATTGGCTCCAAGGCTTTTTAATTCCTGCAGAAAAGTCTCGTCTTTCAGGTTTGTGGGCTGCAGGATGGGAAGATTGTGTACCAGTGCATATTCTTTCACGGCAGAGTATTTGATTTTCTGTCCGCGGCCGGCAGGCTTGTCAGGGGCGGTAATTACTGCTGCTACGTCATATTTATTTTTGACGATGGTATCCAGAATTCCGACTGCGAAATCCGGAGTGCCCATAAAAACGATTTTTAGCTTTCTCATGTTTTTTTTAAGGTATATCTATTGTCTGTGCCGATCTCAACGACATTGTGGTCAAGCAACTGCTGCAATGCAAAGATAATATCGTCTGAGGGATGTTTGATGACATTTTGTATTTCGCGCGAACTTAAAGATTGTGATTGCAGCAATTGATGGATTTCAGCCGCTGTAGAGACGATTGAAGCCGGTTTTTTGTTCTTTGAAATGCAATAAGAGCAAATCCCGCAGTCCTCCGTTTTGTTTTCGCCGAAATATTGCAATATCAAGCGGTTTTTACAGGATTTCCGGTCGGTGACATATTTTATTACGGACTCGAGCTGGTCTTTTTTCAGATTGTTCTGATTCTCCAGGTATTTTGATACCCGGTTGATGGTCTTTTCATCCTCGCGGATTTCATTAAACACCAAAGTCGCATCGTTGCTCCGGGCCCTGTAATCAATCATGCCGCGTTCATGCAGTTTTTTAAGCAGCTGTAAAATACCACTTTCAGTTGCGGTTGATTTCTTTGAAATAAGCGTAAGATTCAGCGCTGAAGGAGAATCATAAATGCCACTGTAGTTTCTGAGAATTGCGGATATTATCGGTTCTTCCGAAGGGTTCAGGCTCATGTACCGAAGCACTTCCCTGGAATCAATCAGGAACTGCACTGAAACTTTTTCGGAAAACTCCTGGGAAAGGCTGAGTATGCCCTGCCGGTCTAGGAACTGCAAGGCATTGTAGGTTTTCAGGACAGGAAATTCGTACTGACCGCAAAAATGATTCAGGTTGAAAGCAAACGACTCGTCAATACCTTCGCCGTAAGCGATCTGCAGATAATTGCACAGTTTTACAAACATTTTCGTCAGGAATTCCTTGTCGGGGAGCACTGCGATGAACTGTCGTTGGGTCTGTATGGGGTCTGACGGGCTGAATAATAATACCGCAAACGCTTTTTCGCCATTCCGGCCCGCGCGTCCTGCTTCCTGATAGTAATTTTCAATATTTTCGGGGAGCTGTATGTGGATTACCGTTTTGACATTGGATTTGTCTATCCCCATCCCAAAGGCATTGGTGGCCACCATCACCTGGACTGCTTCATCCATCCAGGCCTGCATGTTTTTCGATTTTGTGGCGGTGGGAAGTCCACCGTGATAAAAAGTCGCCGAAAAGCCGATTGATTGTAACTGTGACGCGGTATCGTGACAGGATTTGCGGTTGCGGACATAAATAATCGAAGGCTGAGGATTTTTCTTTAGGATTTGCGAAATATGATGCAGTTTGTCTTCCGCCTCAAAAACCATATAGGCGAGATTCTTTCTTTCAAAAGATTCGTTGAAGACCGCCGCATTATTCATTCCGAGCTGTGTCAGTATGTCTTCTTTAACTTTAGCGGTTGCAGAAGCCGTCAATGCCAGAAACGGGATTTTTTGAAAATGACTTTTAAGGTTAATGATTTTCAGGTAGGCCGGACGGAAATCATGTCCCCATTGCGACACACAATGTGCTTCATCGATGGCGATGAGGTTAATCGGAAGTGATTTAAGACGCTCAACGATCCAATCGGATTGCAGCCTCTCCGGAGACAGGTACAGGAACTTGTAATTCCCGAACAGGCAGTTGTCAAGCAAGTTTGAAATTTCGTCCGGGTGGAGGCCACCGGTCAATGCAATGGATTTAATGCCTCGTTTTTCCAGATTGGCAACCTGGTCTTTCATCAATGCAACCAAGGGCGAGATAACAAGACAGATGCCATTCCTGATCATGGCCGGAACCTGAAAGCAAATGGATTTTCCGCCACCGGTAGGTAAAATGGCAAAGGTATCGTTACCGGCCAACACTGAATTGATAATTTCTTCCTGTGACGCGCGGAAACTGTCGTGGTTCCAGTATTTTTTGAGTATTTCTGATGGTGTCGGCATGGCGTGTAG
>CALRKC020000035.1:0-11051 GCA_943367895.1 Erythrobacter sanguineus
GTCGTATTCAGGATAGTAGAAATCCTCAATCTTAAAGATGATTTTCTTTGAAATCAATTCCGCCAGTTCGCCTTCCACTTTGGAGCAATCCTTTGAAATGGAGAAACTGCATATCTCCTCCAGCTTAAGCGGATACTTAAACAATGAGAAATACAATATCGTTTTTAATGATTCCAATTATTAGCTTTTTAGGTTATAAACCTGATGCCTGATTGTTGTTAAGGTTGCGTTAAAAATAGGCTTTTTGCATATAAAAACAGGCTATTCTCCTTCTTTTTTGAAATCAACTTTCATGCCGCCCTGATCGATGACAAAAGTTTTGTCACCAAACGTTATCTTAATACCCGCTGCTTCAAAAATAAACTCAGTCGTTGTTTCCGGAGTCAGCGGAAATGCACTTTGCCCCGTAGCCTGAGCCATCAGGGTGCCGTCTGCAACTGAAATTGTTATCTTTACAGGCATGGCTTCAGTAGTATAAACACCGGTGTAGCTTTGAAGTATTTTTTCATCAACGACCACACTACTGATTTCAGGAAACTTAGAGTCCTGGCCATAAAAAGCGCTCAGTGCCATAATGGCAATCTGATTTGTGTCATAGTTCGCGGCATTGATGGTCATTGCGAATCCCGCACCGTCCTCAGGGTTGTAGCCCAGTGAGGACGAAAAACCCTCGATACCGCCGGTATGTCCATAGAATTTCTTAGTGCCGAAAGGAAAAGTAAAAATGCCTTTTCCAAATTTGTTCTCCATTCTGGTCATTTCATCCAACGACGTCTTACTGATAATTTTGCTTTCAAATAACGCTCTTGCAAAACGCGTGAGGTCGTCCGGGGTAGCCTGCAGTGCGCCCGCGGCGGAGGCAACGGATTCATGCCATTCCTCGCGCTTTTCCCATTCCTTGCCGTAAAAAGAATAAGAGAAAGCCTCATTATTTGCAGGATTGATCTTGCCATAATACTGTGTATCCGTAAGTCCGGCTTTTTTTATGATGCGGCTTTTTACATTGTCTGCATAGCTCTTTTTGGTAATCTTTTCGATAATGTATCCCAACAGCAGGTAATTGGAATTGCTGTAATCCGATTTGGTGCCTGGCTCAAAAGCCGGGTCAAAGGAAACGATTGTATTCAGCATGCCCTCTTGTGTCTGCGCAAGCTCTGAATAATTTCCAAATCCGGGATCATTGGTAAAATTATAAATGCCACTGCTGTGGTTGAGCAGATTTGAAATCGTAATCTTATCGGCATTTTTCACCTGCGGGAAGAATTTTGACAGTTTGGTGTCAAGCGTCAGTTTTTTTTCCTCTGTCAGTTGAAAAATGATGGCTGACGTGAACATTTTTGTGATCGATCCGATTTTGTATTTCGTCTTCGGAGAGGCTTTGACTTTGTGTTCGACATCTGAAAAACCATAGGCTTTACTGAAAACCACCTGGTCCTTGTCGCGAAGACTTACCGAACCCATAAAACGATTATTGGAAGCCAGATAGGTGAGCGCGCTGTCCAGTTTCTGGAACTTTGGCGAAACCTGTGCTGACGTCATTTGCGCCGAAAGGCAGAGTAATAAAAGGATTAGTTTTTTCATGGTGTTTTTGATTATGATTAGTGTGCTTCAAGCCAGTTTTGTCCTTTCCCCAAATCAACTTCAAGCGGAACATCCAATTTATAAGCGTTCTCCATCTCAAATTTAATCATCGGCTGGATTTTTTCCAATTCAGAATTATGGACATCGAAAACCAATTCGTCATGTACCTGCAGCAGCATTTTGCTTTGCCAGTTTTCAGAGAGGAGTTTTTTATGAATGTTAATCATGGCTATCTTAATAATATCGGCCGCACTTCCCTGAATTGGGGCGTTTACGGCATTTCGCTCTGCAGCACCACGAACTACGGCGTTGGCGGAATTGATGTCTTTAAGGTAACGCCTTCTCCCTAAGATCGTCTGTACGAATCCCTGCTCGCGCGCCGTTTCGATCTGCTCACTGATGTAATTGCGCAGCCTGGGATAGGTCTGGTAATACGCATCGATAAGGTCTTTGGATTCACTGCGCGTCAATGAAGTCTGGTTGCTTAAGCCAAAAGCCGAAACCCCGTAGATGATACCGAAGTTTACTGTCTTGGCATGACTTCGCTGCTCGCGCGTTACGGCTTCCAGGGGAACATTAAATACTTTTGAAGCAGTAGCCGCGTGGATGTCTTCCCCGTTTTGGAATGATTTGATCATATTTTCCTCGCCGCTCAGTGCCGCAATGATGCGCAACTCTATCTGCGAGTAATCCGCGGAAATCAGGGTGTGGTTCTCATCCCTTGGCACAAATGCCTTACGGATCTGCCGCCCTCTTTCGGTACGGATCGGAATATTCTGCAGGTTCGGGTTGTTGGAACTTAATCGGCCTGTAGCCGCTACAGCCTGCATATAATCGGTATGGACGCGACCTGTTTTAGAAGAAACCTGAGTAGGTAAGGCAGTGACATAAGTGCTTTGCAATTTTACCAATTGTCGCCAGTCTAAAATATCCTGCACAAATGGGCTTGAGAGCGCGAGGTAAGACAATACTTCCTCGCCTGTTGCGTATTGACCGGTCTTGGTTTTCTTCTGTTTCCCTTCACCGATTTTCATCTTATCAAACAGGATTTCACCCAATTGCTTTGGTGATGCGAGGTTGAATTTTTCTCCTGCAGTTTCATAAATCCGATTTTCATACACCCTGATATCGGTATCCATTTCCGAAGACATCGCTTTCAGGAAATCGGTATCAAGACGTACGCCTTCAGATTCCATGGCGGCTAAAACCGGCACTAACGGAATCTCAATTTCGTCAAACAGTTTGCGCGTTCCGGTTTTGTCCAGTATCGGTGCAAAATGTTCTTTCAGCTGGAATGTCACATCGGCATCCTCAGCCGCATATTCCTTGATGTCTTCCAGAGCGACATCGCGCATCGATTTCTGGTTCTTTCCCTTTTTACCGATGAGATCCTCGATTGATTTCGGCGTGTACTGTAAGTAGGTTTCAGACAACACATCCATATTGTGTCGCATGTCCGGATTGATGAGGTAATGGGCAATCATGGTGTCAAACAGCTTTCCTTTGACGCTCACGCCATAATTAGACAAAACCTTTAAGTCGTATTTCAGATTCTGACCAATCTTTTCAATGGCTTCCGAATCCCAGAACGGTGCGAATTTATCAACCAAAGCCTTTGCGGCCTCCCGGTTTTCAGGAACCGGTACGTAAAACCCCTTTCCTTTCTCCCATGAAAACGACATCCCGACAAGTTCGGCATTCAATGCGTCGATTCCGGTGGTTTCGGTATCAAAGCTTACGGCGGTTTGCCTGAGTAAATTCTGGATCAGGAATTTTACCGCCATATCGGTTTCCGCCAATTGGTAATGGTGGTCGGTATTTTGAAGTGTCTTATAATAGCTGTTGCTGATTTGTCCTGAACCTTCTTCCGCAGTATCATGCGCAGAAAACAAATCGAATTGATCCGTCTTTACAATGGTCTTGGTTGGGGGCAGGCCTTGTGTTTCGATGTTCGTATAATTCTGGCCTGTAAAAAATAAGCTGTTGAACTGCTCGGCCAGACGGCGGAACTCTAATTCGCGGAACAATTCCTCTACTTGTTCGGCATCCGGTTTTGTTAATTCATAATCATCCTCATTGAAGGTCACATCACAGTCGCATAAAATTGTAGCCAATTGTTTCGACAGTAGTCCGAGTGCTTTGTTGGCCTCGATGTTTTCCTTCATCTTGCCTTTGAGCTTATCGGTGTTTTCGAGCAGGTTTTCCATTGAGCCAAATTCCTTCAGCAGTTTCTTTGCTGTGACTTCTCCCACTCCCGGTAGTCCGGGGATATTATCCACGGCGTCGCCCATCATTCCCAGGAAATCAATTACCTGTTCCGGACGTTCCACTTCAAAACGCGCCTGAACTTCGGGGATGCCCCATATTTCGATACCATTACCAGAACGGGCCGGCTTATACATAAATATGTTTTCTGAAACCAGCTGTGCAAAATCCTTATCCGGCGTAACCATAAAAACCTGATAATTCTGTTTTTCGGCCTGTTTTGCAATCGTACCAATCAGGTCATCGGCCTCACAGCCGGCAAGCTCAATGATGGGAATGTGCATGGCGCGCAGCAAATCCTGGATGTAAGGAATAGCAATCCTGATGGCTTCCGGGGTTTCGTCGCGATTGCCTTTATAGGCGGCATACATTTCCGTCCGCACATGGCTTCCTTCCTTATCAAATGCCACGGCAAGATGGTCCGGCTTTTCCCTTTTGATGACATCCAGCAATGAATTCATAAATCCCAATACGGCAGAAGTATCCATACCTTTGGAATTGATCCTTGGATTTTTAATAAATGCATAGTAGCCGCGGAAAATCAGCGCATAGGCGTCAAGCAGGAAAAGGCGTTTTTGTGACATGTCGGTGTTTTTATGAGGATGTAAAAATAGTGATTTTAATTAGCGAATTTGTCAATTAGCAAATTAGCGAATGAATTGAATCGTCGAAAAGATTTGCGTTAAATTTTGGATAAAGAAGAAATATTAGAGATGACTTTATTCGTTACTTTGTCTTTCAAACATTTGCTGAACGGAATGAACATCCTTATTGTTGAAGACCATCGCGAGCTGGCAGAGGAACTCGGTGAGTATCTGCGGGGAATTGGCTATGTGTGCCGACATGTCGGTAACTGCGCCGATGCCATTGAGGAAAGTACAGTCAATTCGTATGATGTAATGCTGCTGGATTTGGGACTTCCGGATGGTGACGGGCTTGCGGTATTGCGCGAAATCCGGAAGACAGCCTCCCAAATGGCGATAATTGTACTGACTGCAAGGGGAGAACTTAATGATCGTATCAGCGGGTTACAACTCGGCGCCGATGATTACCTGACAAAACCTTTTGCGTTAACCGAATTAGGCGCCAGGCTGAATGCCATCGTACGCCGGATGCATGGGTTTACCGCCAATGAAATTAGTGTGCACGGATTTAATATACAGCTTGAGAATTTTAAGGTGATTTACAGCGGTGTGCCGGTCGCACTGACAAAAAAGGAGTTTCAGATTTTCAGGTACCTGATACTGAATAAGAATCGTGTGATTACGAGGCTGCAGCTGACCGAACATGTCTGGGGCGACGTATTGGAGATCAATTCAGATTCGAATTTTATTGATGTGCATGTGCGTAACTTACGCAACAAACTGGATAAACATACGGAAATCTACTGGTTTGAAACGGTGCGTAACGTCGGGTATCGGATCAATCAATAGTATGAAACTCAGAAACCAGATTACAATTTTTAATGTTATTACCAGATCACTCCTGATCCTGGTTTTGGTTTTCACGCTGCCGATAGTGGTTGAGCAGGTTGTTTATAAACACATTGATAAGACTTTGCTCGAAAAGAAGCAGAAATTCATCCGAAATTTAGGCCGGGCGGAAATCAATGAATTCCTGAAAGAAAGTTCGCAATTGGATACGTATGCGAGTTTTTCGGTACTGCATGACGAATTTATCTTACTTTCAAAACTGAGTGATAAGCCACAGGTTTCAAAATCGGTATTTATAGATGAACCAAGGCTCATAGAAGGACAGCAGGACGATTACAGGATTTTGCAGTACACCTTCAATTATGAAAAGGCCGGTTATGAGCTTGAGATCGGGAACAGCATCGCCGAGATTCGGGAACTGACTTTCATGGTCCGAATCTTTACGCTGGTGCTGCTTTTGGTTATTGTCGCGGTTACGTTTTTGATGGACACGCTATTTGTCGATTATTTGCTGAAACCTTTTCATAAGATCATTGATACAAAAATAAGGCGTGTCAACAACCCTGAGGCGTTTAATTTTACCAATATTGAAAGCCATTCTGCTGATTTTCGTGAACTTGATGAGGTGTTGAACCAGATGATGCTGCGGATTGAAAATCATTTCAAGCAGGAAAAGCAGTTTATTGCCAATGTATCGCATGAATTGCTGACACCAATTTCATTGCTGAAGAACCGATTTGAAAACCTGTTGCAACGGCAGGATTTGGATGATGGGGTTGCCGATAAAGTCGTGGCGTCGCTGAAGACCTTGGATATGCTCCGTAAAATTATCAATAACCTGCTGCTGATTTCGAGAATTGAGAACAATCAATACAGTGAAACGGAGTTTGTCGGACTGCAACAGCTCATTTCGGAAGTTGGGCTGGAGATCGAGGACCGGATTCTTGAAAAATCACTGACTTTTGAAATTCGCTTGTCGGAAGAATTCACTTTCGAAGGGAATAAAACATTGCTGTACATCCTTTTCTACAACATCATTTCCAATGCGGTGAAGTACAATTCGGAAGGTGGCCTGGTCTGTATTTCAGACAGGAGAGAAAGCGGTGTTTATAAAATTATCATCAGCGATTCGGGGAAAGGGATGTCTGAACACGAGGTAGCAGCGGTTTTTGACCGCTTTTCTAGATTCGACAAACAGCAGGACGGGCAGGGGCTTGGCCTTGCAATCGCCGACCGTATTGCGCGGTTTCATCACATCAGTATCAGCGTCAATTCTAAATTGGGTGAAGGCAGTAACTTCATACTCCAATTTCCTGAAACCTAAAAAAAGGTTAATTTTAATTACCCACGCCTTATCTTCATTTTATCTTCATTTTTCAGGAGTAGTTTTGACTCGTTGAATAATTAAATGATAACATTATGAAAAATTTATTGATGGCCGCATTGATTGTTTTAGGAACGGGTGCGATGACTTTTGCTCAAACGGGGCAACAAAAAACCACTCCGGCCAAAGAAGTAAAATCCGAGAAACATGTTAAAAAGGTTATCCTGAAAGAAACCAAGGCGGAAGTTAAGGCTGATGCCAAAGCAGAAGCTAAAAAATCAACAGCTGCTGCCAAATCTTTAACTCCTGCAAAAAAAGAGGTTAAGGAAGTGAAGGCAGTTAAGACAACAATTACAAAATAATAACCATTCATAATGAGTGCTACATTATAAAAGGTTTTTGATTAAGGTGATAGTGTTTTATGTTGGAAAACCGGTGGATTTATGCCGCCGGTTTTTTTATGCGTTAAAAATTTGGTAAGAAAAATATTTCGCAGCAGCTTTCTTTGTTAATTTGCAAAAACTTTTAAAGATGATTCGTTGGATTATTGCTATAGCCCTCTTCCTCGCTATAGAGATTTACGCTTTTCAGGCTTTCCGGACAATCACTAAAATCCGCTGGATATTATGCAGTTATGCGATAATAAGCATTCTGCTGATGGTTTTCATCCTGTACTCGTTTTCGCAATTTGACCGCTCTGTAGGGCAGAATAAGCAGACGCTTTTTACAATAGCGCTGTTCCTGATACTTTATATTCCTAAAATCATTTTGACATTTATTATGTTTGGGGAAGATGTGTTCCGATTGGCAGCCGGCGGAATCAACTACTTTGTCAATAATGACCCGGACACGGCTTACATTCCGTCCCGGAGGAAGTTCATCAGCCAGATTGGGCTGGCGTTGGCTGCAATTCCGTTTTCTTCATTGATATATGGGATTTTTGAAGGGAAGTATAATTTTAAGGTGTTGAAGCAAACGGTTTATTTTCCGGATCTACCCGATGCTTTTGACGGTTTTAAGATTACCCAGATTTCAGACGTGCACAGCGGCAGTTTTGATAATAAGGAAAAAATCGAGTATGCCATCGACCTGATTAATGAGCAGGAGGCCGACATGATTCTTTTTACCGGCGATATCGTCAACACTTTTGCGAAAGAAATGCATCCCTGGATTGATACTTTTAATAGAATTAAGAGCTACAAATACGGCAAGTACTCTGTTTTAGGGAATCACGATTATGGCGAATACCTCGAATGGCCTTCGCAAAGTGCCAAGGATAAGAACTTTCAGGAGATAAAAGAGCTGTATGGGCAGATTGGATTTGACCTTATGCTGAACCGACATACCTTTATTGAAAAAGACGGGCAGAAGATCGCCCTGGTCGGTGTAGAGAATTGGGGAGAAGGTTTCAAAAAAGCCGGTGATCTTGCAGTTGCGTCTGAAGGACTTACCGATAAGGATTTTAAGATACTGATGTCGCACGACCCCTCACATTGGAACAGCGAAGTGAAAAACCATGAGAAACATTTCCAGCTTACGCTGTCCGGACACACGCATGGGATGCAGTTTGGGATCGAGATTCCGGGTTTTATCAAGTGGAGCCCGATACAATTCAGATATCCGCAATGGGCCGGTTTATATGAGAATCTGGGACGCTACGTTTATGTAAACAGGGGTCTTGGATACCATGCATACCCCGGACGTGTCGGAATTTGGCCTGAAATTACGGTCATACAACTAAAAAAGGGCAATAAAGTAGCGTAATTCGTTAAAAATATTACATTTGTATATTCATTGAATCAAAAATTTTTTTATGTCAAAATTTGGTGAACTTATAAATGCCCAGGTTCCGGTGTTGATCGACTTCTATACAGAGTGGAATGAGCAGTCGGTCTCGATGCATCCGGTAATTCGTGATGTTGCGGCTGCTTTGGGCGATAAGGCTAAAGTCATTAAGATTGATGTGGATAAAAATCAGGAATTGGCCGATGCCTTAAGAATTAAGGGATTGCCAACATTGATGATTTATAAAGACGGAGAGATGATCTGGAGGCAATCCGGAGAGCTTGACGCAAATACCATCATAGGCATCGTTCAGGAACAACTTTAATCCAGGGCGGCGAACCTAAATCCTTTTTCCTTCAGTATCCTAATGGTTTCCGGCAGCGCTTTTTCAAGATTGCCTAAGGCTTTGGCGCTGTCATGAAAAATCAGGATACTCCCTGAAACCGTTTTTTTGGTAGCATTTTCAATACATTTTTCCGGAGTAGTTTTCCTGTCGTAATCAACGGTTAGGACGTCCCACATGACTATTTTGTACCCTAGTTTAAGTATTGCAGAAGCCTGCGCCGATTTAATTTTACCATACGGAGGCCGGAAAAGTTTACTGTCACTATTATTTTCACGCATTATTTTTTGGCATAAGCCAAAGTTTTCGAGATAAGTGGTATCATCGGTATTCCATCCCTTCAGGTGATTGTAAGTATGATTCCCGACAGCGTGCCCCTCGCGTACAATACGTTGGAATATTTCGGGATTTTTCCTGATGTTGTCACCTATACAAAAGAAGGTAGCCTTGATGTCATTTTCCATAAGTACATCCAAAACCCAATCGGTTATTTGTGGCACAGGGCCATCATCAAAAGTAAGGTAGACAGTATTGTGATTATTGGGAATGTCCCAAATAAATCGGTAGAAGATTTTCTTTATTATCCGGCTTGTCTTAACCCAATAGAAATTCATAGGCATAAAAAAAACAGCAACCCGTAGGATTGCTGTTTGGAATTTAAATTATTATTTCTCTTTTTCGAAATGATGTATTTCATACAGTTTGGAGAACCTTCTGGTATAATTTAAGAACGTTTCATGCGCAGTATTATACTGTCCATTATCATTATTTTCTTTTATAATGTCAATCTGTCCTTTATACTTAAAGATGTCGTTGAATATATCCATGTGGATGTCATTCTGCTCCGGAATAGAAAGCTTGCTGTAATAATCCAGGTTTTCCTGATATTTCTTAATGATTTTGGCTGAAAGCTGTCTCGCATTGGCGATGTCATTCAGCTTATAATATCCATCGACAAAATCATCGAGCATAACGTAGTAGCCATAATATTCAAATGGCATTTTTTTCATCGCAAGATCGATAACCTTCCTCGCCTTTTCGGTTTTACCCTCTTTAATCAACTGATCCATAAGCCTGGCGAGATTTGTCCGGAACGAGATGCTGTTTTTCCTTGTTTCAGGATCGTGGTAGATATGTGGACTTTCACCATTGCCCCAATCCCATTTCATCACGATGTCATACATTTTATCCGAATCAATCTGTCCCATATCCAATTGGCTTGATTCTTTGTCAAAAGGCGTCCTGACGGGAACCAGCTTGTAAACCATACCATCCAGCTGCAGGTAATCCTTCATCCAGATGTAATCGTCATCGCCGAAGCTTCCGCCTGTAAAATAGACCGGGCGTTTCCAGTTGTTGTTTTTAATGATGTCCAGCATCATCAGCCTGTTTTTATAAATTGCCTGCCCTTTGATCGTGATATCGATATAAGGCACAATTGAGTCATTGTATTTTGGATTGACGACTTTATTGGCAATCACCGCATTCTTGTCGACCGGTATGCGTACTTTATTGGTTGGGTAAAAATGGATTTTCTGGCCATTTTTCAATTCAATGATATTTCTTCCCGAAGCATCATCTGTGGCAATAAAATCGATAAAGGAACCAATATCGGCAACCGCGTCGGATTGTCCGGTATACGCAATATAATCCAGTTTGTCACCTACGTATTGGTTGTGTGTAAACGAAATCGGCATCGGTTCAGATTCATACGCCTTGGCTTTCATCTGGTCGATATACCAATCTGTCATCAGCAGGCTGGTATTGACGATACGTACGTCGGTCCTTACTTTTTCAATTTCCTGCGCATACCAAAGCGGGAAGGTATCATTATCGCCGATCGTAAATAGTATGGCATTGGGCTCGCAGGAATTCAGATAGGCTTTTGCCATAGAAACCGCGGTGTATTTGTCTGAACGGTCATGGTCATCCCAATTCTGGCTTGCCATAAGGACCGGCGCACCTAATAAACAGACACCAAGGGTTAAAGGCACGAGGGTTTTGAGAGAAAGCCATTTTTTTGCGGAATCATATATGGAATAAACGCCGAAGCCAAGCCAAATCGCAAACACGTAGAAAGAGCCTACCAGTGCATAATCCCTTTCGCGCGGCTCAAATGGTCTTTCGTTAAGGTATATTTTGAGTGCCAGGCCTGTAAAAAGGAACAATATCAATAAAATGTAGAAACTCTTCAGATCTTTTCCGGCGTGGTAAATGAAACCGATTAAGCCTAAAATAAAAGGCAATGCAAAATACAGGTTTCGTCCTTTGTTGTTGAGCACATCGGACGGGAGGTTTTCCTGTGAGCCAAGCCTGAGTT
>CALRKC020000036.1:0-10989 GCA_943367895.1 Erythrobacter sanguineus
ACACCAATTCCATTTTGCCCGAATCGTTGGACTCTTTAGCCCTTTCGAGTACCTTCCATCCGCCAACGCTGACGGAAACCGCTAAAGTTGCCGTCAACAAAGCCATCATTGCAGGCAACGCCAATGAGCCGAGGATAGCAATACCTGCCCAGCCAAAAACGACCGTTAAAACAACGTTGGCAAGCGTAAATAAAATGCCTGCAGAAGAAAACGCAGGCTTCTTACCAGCGTTTTGCTTACTGTTATCGGATATTTTATTTTTGAAATTTAACGCCATACCGCCAAAGTTTGGGTTTGGGTTCGTGTACAGTTATAAAACTGTTGCGCCGGAAACGACAATGACAGGGCACTTCCTAAAGAAATTGGGAGTACTGATTTATTCTTTTTTCTGAAACCTGAATGTTTAATTTTCTTAAATTTTATTTTAAAAAAAGCAACAACCGCCTTTTACAAAAAATAGTTACTTTTGGCTTGGTCAAATATAACTCAAAAATCCTCTGTTTATGCAACCTGAAGCAGTTTTTATACTGGCAATTGAAAGTTCCTGCGACGATACGGCAGCCGCTGTATTGTGTAACGACAAAGTGCTCTCAAATGTTGTGGCCAATCAGCTGATACACCAACAGTACGGCGGCGTGGTCCCTGAACTGGCATCAAGGGCACACCAGCAAAATATAGTTCCGGTGATTGATGCGGCTTTGAAAAAGGCGGGCGTGAACAAAGAACAGCTTGATGCTGTTGCATTTACACAAGGCCCGGGATTGATGGGCTCGCTGCTCGTAGGGACTTCTTTTGCAAAATCATTGTCGCTGGCACTTGACATCCCATTGATTGCCGTAAACCATATGCATGCCCACATTCTCGCGCATTTTATTGATGAGGAAGGATATGACAAACCGGAATTCCCATTTCTGGCACTGACCATTTCCGGAGGCCACACGCAAATCGTAAAGGTCAATAATTTCTTTGATATGGAAATTATCGGGGAAACAACTGACGATGCTGTTGGCGAAGCATTTGATAAAAGCGCGAAGATATTGGGCCTTCCCTATCCCGGTGGCCCATTGGTTGATAAATACGCGCAACTCGGCAATCCAAAGGCTTTTGAGTTTACAAAGCCGAAAGTTCCCGGATTAGATTTCAGTTTTTCGGGACTGAAAACACAAATCTTGTATTTCATACAAAAAAATGTTGCAGACAATCCCGAGTTTATCAACGAGAACATTAACGATATCTGTGCGTCAATCCAGCATATTATCATAAAAATCCTGATGGATAAACTAAAACTTGCAGTCGCACAAACCGGTATTAATCAGGTTGCCATTGGCGGTGGGGTTTCAGCCAATTCAGGTATCCGCAAGACCCTCAGGGAGGCCGAAACGAAATACGGCTGGAAAACCTTCATTCCGAAATTCGAATACACGACAGACAATGCCGCGATGATCGGTATCGTGGGTTACCAGAAGTTCCTTCATCAGAAATTCAATGACAAATCAGTCGTTTCCAAAGCAAGAATCGAATTTTAACCATGCAGCTTTTCTACAACCCAGACATCGATGAGTCCTCGGAATCTTTCTTTTTTGACAAGGAAGAAAGTCGCCATATAGTTAAAGTACTTCGAAAAAACGGAGGTGATATTTTATTTGTTACCAATGGATTAGGATTTCTTTTTAAAACGGAAATTACGTTGGCTTCGGAAAACAAATGTCAGGTCAGGATTGTCTCTTCAGAAAAGCAGCCGATGCAAAAACCGGCGTTACACCTTGCCGTTGCCCCGACAAAAATGAATGAACGTTATGAGTGGTTTCTTGAAAAGGCAACTGAAATCGGCATTTCCGAAATCACCCCGATTATCTGCGAGCATTCTGAACGGAAAGTCCTGAAAACCGAACGCATGGAAAAAATACTGTTATCGGCCATGAAGCAGTCCAATCAGTATTTTTTACCGAAATTAAATGAGCCCATTTCGTTTAAGGCGTTTGTTTCTAGACAGTACGATGGACTGAAATTTATTGCGCATTGTGAAGAAACTGATAAAAAAAGCCTGAAAAGTCAATTACAACCGGAGAAAAATTGCCTCATAATGATTGGTCCTGAGGGTGATTTCTCGGAAAAAGAAATTAACTTAGCCCTGAAAGAAAATTTTGTACCGGTAACTTTAGGCGAAACAAGATTACGCACGGAAACCGCCGCTATCGCTGCGTGCCACAGCGTTGTTTTTTTTAACGAGAAATAATTATGAGAAAAATCCTTTACCTGCTGATTTTCATTCCTGCATTTGGTTTTGCACAGGAAATCGCATTGATTAAATACAACGGCGGAGGTGACTGGTACGCCAATCCGACGTCGCTACCCAACCTGATTAAGTTCTGCAACCAGAATATCCGTACTAAAATCAAGACGAAACCCGGAACCGTTGAGCTCTCAAGCCCCGATCTGTTTTCATACCCGTTTGTGCATGCCACCGGTCACGGCAATGTTGTGTTCAACGATGCAGAGGTTATCAATCTAAGGAAATACATGCTTTCGGGAGGATTTGTTCATTTTGATGATAATTTCGGGATGGATCAATACATCCGTAAAGAAATAAAGAAAGTTTTCCCCGATCAGGAACTCGTTGAAATTCCTGCCTCCCATGAAATTTTCCAAAAACCCTATTCCTTTCCCGCCGGATTGCCCAAGATACATGAACACGATGGAAAACGCCCACAGGCCTTCGGAATTTTTGTCGAAAACAGGCTGGTTTTCCTTTATACTTTTGAATGTGACCTTGGCGATGGATGGGAAGATCCTGAAGTACATAACGACCCAAAGGACGTTCGCGATAAGGCCTTGAAAATGGGCGCCAATATTCTTAATTACGTATTCAATAACTAGTATGATAACTTCAAAAACAATCTGTAACGGCATCCTCAGGGCTATTGGAACGCTGGCATTGATTGTTGCGGGCATTTATTTCATCTGGCAGATACAAACGGTGCTTTACTATTTGATTGCAGCGCTTATATTGACATTGATCGGCAATCCGATACAGTGGTTCTTTCGGAAGAGATTGAAATTTTCAGTGACCATGGCTACAGTCGCTACCTTATTCATTTTTGTACTGATTATTGCAGGCCTGATTATGATGTTTGTTCCTTTGGT
Source organism: Erythrobacter sanguineus (assembly GCA_943367895.1). Classification (GTDB taxonomy): domain Bacteria; phylum Bacteroidota; class Bacteroidia; order Flavobacteriales; family Flavobacteriaceae; genus Flavobacterium. The sequence continues at coordinate 3,145 of CALRKC020000036.1, forward strand.
GCTGTCTCAGGGCGAAAATCTTTCGGTTTTAAGCACTGCTGAAATAGAGACCAACGTACAGCAGTTACTGGCCAAAATCAACAACTTTTTGGTTACGCATGGGGTTGACAGTAAAAACACGATTAACATCTCAAAAATCACTTCCAAACTGGATTTCAATTTTATCCCGTCCTTCCTGAACTCAGTCCTGAGCGCGCTGAGCAGTTTCGGGATGGGCCTCGCTTCTACCCTGTTCATTACCTTTTTCTTTTTAAAAGATAAGGTCATGTTCATCATCGGGATCAAAAAAATATTGCCGGACAATCACGAAGAGAAAATCCTGAATTCCCTCGACAAAATCAACGATTTGCTAAGCCGCTATTTTATTGGTCTCTTACTGCAGCTATTCATCGTCTTTGTGCTGTATTGGATAGTGCTGCTGATTTTCGGCATACAGAATGGATTCGTAATCGCTTTCCTTTGTGCGGTATTGAATATTATTCCTTACATCGGTCCGTTAATCGCGTCTGTATTGGCAGCCGTGTTAACGATGATCAGCAATCTGGGGCTGGATTTTCAGTCAGAAATTTTGCCAAAGACCATTTATGTCATGATTGGTTTCGCGGTAGTACAGTTTATTGATAATAATTTCTCACAGCCAATCATTTTCTCAAAAAGCACCAATTCGCACCCTTTGGAAATCTTCCTGGCTATATTGATTGGCGGGTTCTTATTTGGCGTTTTGGGAATGATCATCGCGGTTCCGGTCTATACCATGCTGAAAGTAACCGGAAAAGAATTTTTTCCTGACAATCAGGTCATCCGAATGTTAACCAAAAATATCTAGGTTTGGATGTAGCAATATTAAAGCCTGAAGTCCAGGAATTCATTGATTCACACATTGGTTCAGATTTAAAGGCTTTGGCATTAAAAAAAAATCCTTTTCCCGAGGCGGAATGGGCGGACATCTTAAACCAAATCTCGGCAAAAACCAAAGCCAGGTTAAAACTGCCAACCTGGTTTCAAACGCAAAACATCGTCTATCCGTCGAAAATCTCGATAGAACAGACTTCGTCTGAGAAGACTGCCGACTATAAGTCCGGTCTGGTGTCCGGCGAACACCTGATTGACCTTACGGGTGGATTTGGTGTTGACGATTTTTACTTTTCAAAAAAGATAAAGACTGTAATCCACTGCGAAATTGATTCAGAATTGTCAAAAACTGTATCCCATAATTTCGATGTTTTGCAGGTAAACAATATAACGTGCATCCAGGGTGACAGCACGCAGGTATTACAGGATTCCGGAACAAAATATGACTGGATTTACATTGATCCTTCCAGGCGAAATGAAACCAAGGGAAAAGTCTTTATGCTGAAAGACTGTAGTCCGAATGTACCTGAATTATTGGATCTTTATTTCTCAAAATCAGATAATATCCTTATCAAGACCGCGCCATTGCTTGACATTTCCGCCGGTATATCCGAATTGAAAAACGTCAAGAGCATTCACGTCGTTGCACTGGACAACGAGGTTCGGGAACTGCTGTGGGAGCTGTCAGCGGACTATGATGGTCCTATTAAGGTCAGGACCGTAAACCTCACAAGAACGGGGATACAGCACTTTGATTTTAGTTATAAGTCTGATTACTTTGCGCCCCTAGGTTTACCGCAAAAGTACCTCTACGAACCCAACAGTGCCATTATGAAATCAGGCGGCTTTGATGCGATTGCCGATCAATTCGCCCTGACAAAACTGCATAAACACAGCCACCTGTACACTTCTGGTCAACTTATACCCTTTCCGGGCCGCGTTTTTTCGATAATACAAAGCATTGCTTATGATAAAAACAATATTAAAAATCATATCGAAAAGCGTCAATTCAATATTTCGGTAAGGAATTTTCCCGAAACCGCCGAAGCAATCAGGAAAAAATGGAAAATAAAAGATGGAGGATCCGAATATTGTTTTTTCACAACTGACTCAGATAACCGTAAAATAGTTTTAATTTGCGCCAAAATTACGCCACTATGAAATACCTTTTTTGTCTTTTGCTTTCCGTGATATGCTTAAATATGTCAGCTCAGGACTGTGATTATGCTGATAAATTTACAGACAGTCTTGGCGTTTACAAAGCCACGAAAGATTACGTCGTCAGCGAAAAGAACTTTGCCGGAAAATCAAGTTATATTTTTTTTAAATTGATCAACAGCAGCGGTACACCCATATTAAATTTACAGTCGATTCAAAAGAGTGCCGATTTCATTAAGGCGACTTGCTTTGATTCCGCATCAAAATTATACCTCCAGCTTGAAAACGGCAAAATCATCATGATGATGCATACCACAGAGGAAAGCTGTGGAACAATGGTGCGCGTCGAGGAGGAAAATAAATACACCCGGTTTCTCTCGGGGAATTTTCTGTTTATAAAAGGGAGTATGGAGGAATTGAAAAGCTCACCAGTATCACTGTTAAGAATCAAATCGGTTACAGAGACCACAGATTATATTGTAAAAAAAGAACTGGTTTCAGAATTAACCTCCGAAACATACCAGCCATCCGCTTATTTTATGAATTATCTCAAGTGTATCGAGGATTAATTGCATTCCCATTTAAAATCGGATAGTGGGTCTTTATTTGAACCGCTGAGATTGTAGTGCCACCACTCCGAATCAAAGGACTTGAATCCGCTTTTAAGCATAATTTTCCTCAATTTCTTACGATTTTTCAGAATCTCTTTCGAGAGACCATCGTAATTGTGCGCGGCCTCTTTCCCGAAGAAATCAAACGCAGTGCCCATATCGAGTTCGGTTCCCGTTTCATCGACCAAAGTGATGTCCACGGCACCACCCCGATTGTGGATCGACCCTTTCGCCGGATCAGCAACATACTCGGGGTTACTCACAATTTTCCACATCTTTTTTTGCACCGATAAAGGCCTATAGCAGTCGAACAACTTGATTTTATAACCCAGCTTCAGAAACTTCTCATTTGCCGTGATCAGCGCTTTTACAGTCTTTAAACGCAGGTAACATTCTGCGCAATCATACACCTGCACCTTCAGGAAATTGTCTTCCGTTGCATATTTCATATCGTAAACAAAATCATTACTGTAATCTTTCAGGCGCACGAAAGTTGTATCAGACGGCAGTTCCTGCGCGGAAATCGAGGCAGATAAAAAAAATATTAATACAGGTAATAGCTTGTTCACAGGATATTGAATATGATTGGTAAAAGTAACGAAAGGAATCATAAAAAGAAATAGCGCACCAACTTGCAGTTTTGATTTATAATCGTATATTTGCACGCTTTTAAACAGGGACGCATAGCTCAGCTGGATAGAGCACCTGCCTTCTAAGCAGGCGGTCGAAGGTTCGAATCCTTCTGCGTTCACACTCAAAACCACCGTTTTACGGTGGTTTTTGTGTTTTAAATCGTTAGCTTTCCTGCTTTTTCTGCCTACTGCTACTGAAAACTGCTAACTGAATTTGGGCGTTCCCCTGCGGGTCGGGCTTTCCGCTACAATCTTTTACTCCTGCGTCGTAAAAGGATTTCCGCTGCAATCCCTAACGCGGTATCATGTTCATTTGAGATCCACGTTAACTTCAAAATTCAGTGTTCGCTAATCATCATTCAAAATGCTCATTGAATCTACAACATTGAACAAAGAATACTGAATTCAGAACAAAAAGGCAGGGTTATTCCATGATCCTGAAGTGTTGTCGTTGCGCATCAAAAGCTGAAAAGGCTGAAAAAGCCTTTTACCTTTTTTTATTCCAAAACTTTCGCCGCGAAGCCGGATTACTACCGTGATCCTGAAGTGGGGTCGCTGCTCATCAAAAGCTGAAAAGGCTGAAAAAGCCTTTCCACTTTTTTTATTTCCAAAACTTTCGCTGCGAAGCCGGATTACTATAGTGATCCTGAAGTGGGGCCGTTGCTCCTCAAAAGCTGAAAAGGCTGAAAAAGCCTTTCCACTTTTCTTATTTCCAAAACTTTCGCTGCGAAGCCGGATTACTACAGTGATCCTGAAGTGGGGTCGCTGCTCATCAAAAGCTGAAAAGGCTGAAAAAGCCTTTCCACTTTTTTCATTCCAAAAACTTTCGCTGCGAAGCGGAGCTTCGGCTCTGTTTTTGGAATAAAAAAAGCTGAACTTTTTCAAGTTCAGCTTTTGATGGTCGGGGTGGCAGGATTCGAACCTGCGGCCTCCTGCTCCCAAAGCAGGCGCGATAACCGGGCTACGCTACACCCCGAAAGCGTGTGCAAATATAGGATTAAATTTGGTTTTGCAAAACTTTTTAGAAAAAGTATTAGGCAGGAATAATCAGGCTTATTATTTCGCACTCAAATCGGCAATACACTGCTCCCTGATTTGCCACAATTGCTCAGCATCATACGGAATGTGTGGGTTTTCACCCAGCCACCGTCTCAGGTAATCCTGATGCACCGCAACCTTATAGCCCGAAATCTGATCCGGCAGCATTTCAATTTCCACAATCAGGTCATCCTCAAAATCAGCTGGTTTTGAATCAGGCCTTGTAAAATCGAATATCGAATCTCCAACCTTAAGATAATTATGCGCCTCAGGGATAAAATCAAGCCCGTATTGCTGCAATGTTCCTGCCACCTTTGGCGTATTCCCCGCATGCATCCTGAAAAGACCAAGCACGAGTTTAATTTCAGCATGCCCGTTTTCGTCAGCCAGTTTTTTCAGTAGGGCATGTTTGGTACTGCAGGTACCGCAGTTATCGGTAAAAACAGTACTTAAATCATCTTTATTCCCATTCCTGCCATAGCTAACGCCGGCAATAAAATTCGTGGCATCACCAAATGTGAGTAGGCCTGCCTTCAGGAATTCACTTGAAATGCCATTGGAGGATTGAATGCGGAAGTTAGGTAAGGTATGGGCAGGCACAGGTTTTTAACGGTAATTAATGTAATGTTGTTTGATCCGAATGCCAATTTTTATGGGCAATCGCAGGTGACGAATCGAAGTTATAGAAAAAGGTGTTTCATTTTACAAGGAAAGCAGCAATTGCGTGAAACCGCTGTTATATGATGTTTTTATATTTCCTGTCTACTAAGTTTATAATCTTTCACGAATGGCTCAAGTTTCATTTGGAATATTCGAATTTTTTTTTCTCTAGCAATCTGGATCAATTTTTGTTTATTTCTATCATCAATATGTGCTCCTAAAATAATTTCTTTTGGGCGTATGTTAGTTATAAAATCAATATTGGGCTTGTTATCAGTGTAATCAATATTTGTCTGTTTTATAATTCTCCATTCTTTTTCATAACTCCAATCATCTGATTTAAATAGAAGGACTTTGTAATAGAACAATTTATCGAAGAAAGGTCTATCGAATTTTAACCCTAAACGTTTGAAAAAGGTTTCTATAAAATGAAATTCTACATAAAATGTTGCATCGTACCTATGGTTAGAATATGAAACAGGAAATAGTTTTTTATCAGCGAATTCAGTCGCCTTAATTCCTGGTATATTTGTTTCAATTGAATACCTTTCTTTGAAATCGTAATTTAAAACAAAACCTTTATGATTATCTGCGTAATGTGACCACATCAATATAGACTCAAAATTTTCAGATAAACAAGCTACCAATGAAGATTGCTTCAATGCTTGGATAGATTGGTAAATTATTATATCAAGCAATTGAAAATTAAATTTATTAGAAATTGATTTATGTTTATTTCTTTCTTCAAGATTCTTAAAACATTGCGTACTAAGAAATCTTTCCACGAATTCCTTTCCTAAAAGTTCTTCTTGCTGTTTTTTAAAATCGCTGTCGCTTCTCAGTTTTTCAACAACATCATAATCAAATTCTTTATTGAGAGTATTTAGTATTCGTTCTTTGTCAATATACAAAAGAGAGTCATAAGGATCGTTAAATAACGTGGGCTTGGCTAGCAGAAATTTATCCTCCTGCAAAGTTTCAAAGTTTGTAGAATTGCAAAAACGGTATCTGAATAAATTCTCTGGAGTAATGTCCCAGCAATACCCAAAAATGTCACTTACAATTTCAGATTCGTTTTCGATATCATCTGGAATTTCAGTTTCAAGTAGGAATTTTATTAAGTCGTCTTTGGTCATAAAATATCATGTAACGTCCGCCAGCTTTACCTCAGTTGCGGCTCCGACGCTTCGGGATGGAGCTGTCCATATAGCTATCGGAATTCGGTGTGGGTCAAACGAAGTTATAGAAAAAGATGTTTCATTTTACAAGGGAATTAGCAATTGAGTGAAACGGCTGTTGTGCGCTGTTTTAATTTTTCTATTCCTGGACTTTATTTTTTTCTTTTTTCCTATTATAAAAAGTGTCCTCATTAAGTTTGTTTATAATATTTGAGATAAAAACCACAATAAAAAATAGCGAAGTTAATGTTTGAATTATTACCAATTTCATCGCTAAAGAATCTCTTGGTGAAATATCTCCATATCCAATTGTAGCAGCAGTTACGAAACTAAAATATATTGTTTGATTATCGGTAAGATGTCCTTTTTCAATTTGAGGAATGTCAGAACTTATATGAAATGTAGGGTTATCTATTTGATGGTTTGTGTCATCTAGGTATGAATAAATAAAAGCAAAACATAGACAGATTTCTACATAGTTGATAATTGTCATTATCAAACTTCGACGATGACTTATAGCTTCTCTAAAAACATCGTTTAAAAAAACTCTAGCAATTAAAAAATGAATTGTATCTAGAGTGAGAATAGATATAACCCATACAACGATTGTGTTTTCAGTTAGATCTAAACTAAAAGCAATATAAATAAAGATGAGTTTAGAAATTGCATAAACTTCAATTCCTAATTTCCTAATTATAAGATTTTCTGTGCCAGTTAAATATCTTACTAATCCAGCAGGAGTTGCATAAGCAATAATCTGAAGAGAAAGTCTTAAAATCCGTTCAATACCAAAATCATTATAGGTTCTGTTATGCCAAATATTTGAAAGATTTTCACCTTGCTTTTTATAGAATTGAGAAGGTTTATAAACTGAGGCTTTCGGGTTTCCAAGAAAGAGTTTATAAAAGAAGTTTTTAAGACTCATAATTTTTCATTTAGAGGTTGATAAGTCAAAAATAGCGCACAACGCTCGGTGGCTTCAAGGCAGTTGCGGTATTTGGAACTGTCCCGATAGCTATCGGGATTCGGCTGGACAGAACGAAGTTATGGAAAAAGCGATTACAATTTAACAAAAAGAGAAGCAATTGCTTGAAACCGCTGTTATGTGATGTGCTTATTCCAATCTTCGACGGCATCATTGTATTCAGCTAAATTAAAATTTACTAAATGTCCCAAATATTCAACGATTTCTACTTGCTGATTTGAAGCTTCGATCATAGCTTCTTTAAATTTTGTATCGAAAACATTATTTTCTTCAAGCTCCTCATAGAAAGACAAGACATTTTTAAACAATAGATTGATGGGAATATTAATTTCTTTTTCCCGTAAGTATTGGCTTTGATTTAAATAATAAACGACATTTAGAATCACAGCAAATAGCCTGAGAAATGGATGAGGATGCCAATGTTCTCTATAGTATATGCTTGGTAAGTTTTCACAAAAATTAGCTATATGGTTTAATAGACAAGATGATAAAATTATTATCGTCGTTGTCACATTTTCTTGTGAAACATCGTCTCCAAAACTTTTGCGTATGAATTGTTGAAAATGACTGGCTAAAGCTATTGACGCAAATGTATCAGCATTGATTTCAAGAAAATGTTTTGTCTCATCATATTCTGAAGCAAGTTGGTAATGTTCCTGTAACTCTGAATTTTCTCTAGTTTTAGCCAGTTGAATCAAATGAGCTAATTCATGATAATATGTAAACTGAGT
>CALRKC020000037.1:0-10972 GCA_943367895.1 Erythrobacter sanguineus
ATACCAATTAAAATTATGTATGTATAATATAAAATGATGTATAAATAACATAAAGTTACACATACATAACTTTATGTTATTTGTAAATAAAATAATGTTATATGTAAATAAATAAATCGCACCATTGTACTGACTTTTGGTATCGCGTCATGCCATAAAGTGATTCCGTGTTCGCATTGGTGATGCAAAATACCCTGTAGAGGGTATTTTTATATCAGGGTGGATTGTTACATTTGGGTGGTTGGTGGTGCGATACTGATGATGGCAGAAAATTGATAAACAACAGACTGCCGCTAAGTACTGTACTTAAAAACAATCGGCTCTGCCGGCAGGCATCACGCTCATTATATATCGATTGCGGGTTTTTAATTGTTTATTAGCTTTTGGATTATGGGGTGTTGGTCGTATTCATCTTTTTTTGCATATTGTGGATTGGGCATTAGCTATCATGCTACAACAGACTCGGAGAATTCAAGAATTTGACTCAATTTTTATTATAAAGAAAGTGACGTAATATTATGATAGGAAAAAATTACCCAATTGGTTCAGTATGGAGAAGATGGGATTTACATATTCACACACCAGAAACCAAGAAGAACGATAATTTTAAAGGATCAACTACTGAACAGAAATGGGATAATTATATAGCAGATATAAACAGCTATAATACCGAAATTTCTGTTATTGGTGTTACAGACTATTTATGCACAGAGAATTACTTTAAGTTCAAACATTATTATAGCGAAGGAAAATTTACAAAATCTTTTGATTTAATATTACCTAATGTTGAACTTCGAATTTCACCAGTAACTGCTTCGAGTATTCCAATCAACATTCACTGCATATTTAACCCTGAATTTGAAAGCAAAATCCAAAATAGATTTTTTCAAAATTTATATTTTGAATTTGACGGTCGTAAATTCAAAGCTACTAAAGAGGATTTAATCGACTTAGGACGAACTCATTCAAATAATCCTTCAATGCCTGAAAATACCGCATGGATGGCGGGAATTTTGCAATTTGTAGTGCCGTTCCATGTGTTGAAAGATTTATTTGAAAAGGATGAAGAATTAAAGAATAATACCGTAGTTATTGTTGCCAACGGCAAAGATGGTGCGTCTGGATTAAACAAGCATTACGATTTTTTTGAAGGCAAGCAAATAAGTGCGTTAGATGCTACAAGACAAAATATATACAAATTTTCAGATTGTATCTTCTCTTCAAATCTAGGCGATAGCAAGTATTTTTTAGGCAAAAAAACGAACGGAGAAGGAAATGTAATTGATAATGAAGATGAAGTAAAACGAAAGTGTGGTTCTTTGAAACCTTGTTTCCACGGATGCGATGCCCATGAAAACAATAAAATATTTACACCTGACAATAGTCAGTTTTGTTGGGTTAAAGCAGACCCAACTTTTGAGGGTTTGAAACAAGTAATATATGAACCCGCAGAAAGAATTAGAGTGCAGGAAAATAATCCTGAAAATGATTTTGACAAACCCGTTTTTACTTCAATAGAAATTAAATCAGAAATTAAAATTCTTGATGAGGTACATTCGAAGCTTTCCTTTTCTCCCATATCATTTCCATTAAATCGAAACTTAATATCAATAATTGGCGGTCGCGGTCAAGGAAAATCGATGCTTGTCAATTATAAAGGTTACGGTCTAGGAAAAGAAATAAATCCAACCTTAGCTTCGAAGTTCAATCTAAGTAATGACTTTGTCGTCGGTTGGAAACAAAATTTTGAGGCAGACACAAAAACCTATTCGTTAACTTCTCAAGCTAATTTGCCGTTCACATTTATATATCAAAGCAAAGTGAAGGAAATTGCAGAAAATTCTGAAAACCTCAAGAAAGAAATTCTTGAAATGCTTGAGGGCGCAGGGTTTAAAAAACCCCATTCTTCAATTGATGAATTTGAAGTTAAAGAAAAATTTCAAAGCTATTGGAATATTGTTGATTGGCTCGAACGAGTTGATGAAAAAGATAAAAAAATTAATAGTGAAAAATTTGTTCAGTCAAAAATTGATGAGGTCCAAGATAATATTGATTTAGTTACTGAAGGGTCGAACAAAGAACTTCTAGAAAGTTATGTCCGAAATGTTAATCTTATTAACGAAAAAGAAAGCAAGTTACGGAAATTACGGGAACTAAGGAGTGATATATTAAAGTTCAAAAGTTTAATAAACGAACAGATCAACACCTTTGATAATATATCCCAAATTGAAACAGAAAAACAACAAAAAGAAATTATATCGGAATATCGAGAAACTCTTAGGGAAATCGTTCGCACAGAAAAACGTAACAAAACAATTAAGGAAGAGAACTTTAAAGATTTCAAAGGTGATTTGTCACAACTATTAAATAACCTAACCAGTTATCAAGAGAATAAGAATGTTTTAGAAGAAAAGCTGAAAGATGTAAAGGAAAAGAAAAAAGAACTGCAGTTTACAAGGAAATCTCTAAACGAGATAATTGAGTATCAAAGGACCAATTTACTTCTTGAAAGTCACTTAATAAATACAATATGGAATAACAAAATTTTTGATAATTCTGAACGAGGCGAAACAGAAAACGAATTAATTAAAAACATATTAGCAGATAAAGAAATTTCGATCGAGGGGTTGATATTTTTTAATGTAGGTCAATTTATTAGGTATGCCGAAAAGTATATTGACGGTAGAGCTTTAAGGCCAAAATCAAAAGAAAAAATCTTCGAACTATTGGAAATTAATCCTAAAAATGTTTCAAATGATGTTTTAAACTATACCATTGAAAAAATTGAAAAGATAAAACGTGAGAATTCCAATTGCTTCTATGATGGAATCGATAGCGATATATTTCAAATTTTTATTGATCCTGAAATAAAAAACAAGTACGTTTATGTGATTCCTGATATTACGATTGCAGGAAAAAGTATCAATGATTTATCGGCAGGTCAAAAAGGAACTGTATATCTATGTCTTAAACTTGCAACACAATTATTTTCAGGACCAATAGTTTTTGATCAGCCTGAAGACGATTTGGATAATGATTTTATTACAAACCACTTAATAGATCTTTTTAAAAAAATAAAACAATATCGCCAAGTAATAATTGTATCTCATAATGCTAATTTGGTAGTAAATTCAGATTCAGAGCAAGTGATAATTGCAATAAATGATGATGAAAACTTGAGCTACAACTTTGGGGCATTGGAAAATAAAGAAATTAATCTTGAAATTTGTAGAATCTTGGAAGGTGGTGAAAAAGCATTTGAAAAACGCCGCGACAAATATAGATATGTCAAATAAGTATCGCCGCGACAAAGTATTGTACGGAAAACCAAACTAAATTTTATTTACTTTAGCCAGTGTACCCCTGTAATTTTTATCATATCATATACTTGGGGAAGATTTCAAAAGCCGCAACTGAGACGGCGGGGGTTAACGAAAATTGCAACAAAACTGTACGTAAGCACAAAAATTAAATTTAAAATAATTGCTATATGAAACCATCAGTACAATACAATGATAGAATTGGACATGCGTCGGCAGACATTCGGGGAATTGATTATGACCAAATTGCACAACGTTGCAATCTTGGAGAAAGATATACGATTATTGGAATTTCACTTTACGGAACTAATGAAATGAACGTCTCCTTGTTATGCCGAGATAACGAAGAAAGCACCGATCAAAAGGAAGTTTTGGTTGATGTTTATCCAAGGGTAGATCTTGCAGTTGCCGATGTTCTTGAACGTCTAAATGTAACAATCAATATTACGCACAATGCAACGTATGATAATCCAAATCTTGATACAGTCCGAGAGGTTACAATTGAGGAAGAAGAAGATGATTAGAATTAATAATTGTCAACAGCTATTTGCAAATATCGATTTCACGCGTTTCCTCCTTTCTTGTAAAGTATAACCTCTTCGTTCACTCTCGCCGGGAGTATCAGTTTCTAAAAGCCCCCTGGCGCACCGCGAAAGCCCGGATCAACATTGCATAAAAATGAAAAACTTCTTAGAACTGGTCTTCCTTTCGATTGTTTTTATCGGTTGCAAAACGGATAATTTTTATGATACCAGGCGAGTAATTGAGACCGACAAAACAGTATATAATGTTGGTGACAAAATCAACATGACGTTGAAAATAATACCGCAGGAAGATCAGAAAGAAATAAGGATTTTCAGGAATTATAAAAATCTCGAAGTTTCTTTTGCTTTGCTTAATGGAAAAGAAAACAGATACAATTCCGACCGGTCAGAACACAGCGAAAACTCGCTGGACGCAACGGATGTCGAAACGATGATCATTTCCAGACACAAACCTTTTGTAAAAACTTTCGTCGGGGAGATCATTGAAAATGGGGATAAAGTAGCGATTCATTTTCCGGAATTAAAAACCAAAGCGATATTTGACCGGGAAAAAATAAAAAGGGGTACGCTTAGAATACATGGATACTGTAATCCGATAAATCCTGAACCCGGAGCTTCGTTGGAAGAATATTTCGAAGTTAAGGACATCAAAATCAATATAAAATAAGCCATCGCATTGCTGCTCCACCTTGCAAAATATAACTGCTTTTTCCATAACTTCGTTTTTTCCACACCCGGGATCCTCCGTTCCATCGCGAAGGGTCGGGCACCGAAACTAAAGGGACGCCGCCGGACATTACCAGTAATTTATGAAACAACTACTTATAATCACACTATTCATTTTCATTTCGGGCTGTACGAAAACAGTTGAAATTCATCACGATATGGAAAAATTACAGCGCAGAATTTCGACGCTTGAAAACGAAAATAAAAGACTGAAAGATTCATTATCAAAAGATAACGAAGGCCTTTTCTTTCATTTAGTCGGCATACCCGAAGCCCCGAAACAGAAAGTGGGTACAAAAAACAAGATTGTGATGTTGCTCCATGATTTTAACAGGAAGTTGCCGGAATACGAGATTTTTCGGGTCGTAGAGGGTAAAAAGATAAAAGTTGGAGAAAATAATAAGACAATATTTGATTATGAGTTTACTCCAAAATCGATAAAGGATAACAGCCCGGAATTTCTGGTGAAACTGCCGCACAAAGACCGGTTTATCGAAATCCCCGGAAAACTAATCCTTGATGTCGAAAAATAAGCAGCTGCTGACAGCCGCTGCCCGCAATTGCTTTCCGTGCAAAATATAACCGCTTTTTCCATAACTTCGTTTTGCTCACGCACTGTCCGGACTGCGGGTATGGCTGTCCCGCTGGGATCGGAGCCGCAACTGACGGGAAGTCGGGGACATTGGCGGCAGTTGCGCCAAAATAGCTATTGAAAATTATATTCATGAGAAAACTCACGTTGCTCGTTTTAGTCGTTATATTTTTGAACGCTTGTTCTCAGCCAAAAAAATGCCGTGATTTTAAAGTTGGGGAGTTTAGGTATGAAAATCCTTCTTTTAAAGATTGGAAAATAATCAGAACCGAAAATAGGCAGGTTGAAATTGACGAGGTTAGAAAAATAAAAATTGAATCCTCTATACGTTGGATATCTGATTGTGAGTATCATTTAACTCATATAAAAGTTAACGATTCTAAAGATAGCCCCATTGTCGGGGAAACTGTAAAAGTCAAAATAATCGAAGTCAATGAAAATCGTGTCATTTGTGAAGCTGAGGGCTTGGGCAGAAAGTTGGAGTTGGAAATGGTCCTTGTTGAATAAAATTTCAACAGCAGCGACAGCCGCTCCCCGCAATTGCTTTCCTTGTAAAATACAACCACTTTTTCCATAACTTCGTTTTAGTCCACGCTCTGTTCGAAGCCGCAATTGATGTGGAGCCGCCAGGCGTTATGCAACATGACTTAAAAACATGACCAAACCATGAAATATTTTCAGAAATATTGGTGGGCAATTATCCTGATTTTCTTGATTTCTGCTTTCTTGAAACTGATTTTATGTTTTCTTTTACTTGGCTCAATATTCATTTATTTAAGTATCGAATCAATGCTGTTTGCGAAGAAAATGCACAGCGGTGGCATTGTTACTGAAGGAACAATTATGTGTTTCGAAATTGATGGTGAAGGCGACAAAACTCCCATCGTAGAATTCACATCAAATGATGGTTTTTTTGTTAAGGAAAAACCGTTTATATATACATCAACCGATTTAGACAGTATGAAGGACTATAAAGCTATGATTGGCAGGAAAACAATTGTAATTTATGATCCTTCAAATCCAAAAAAATTTGTCATTGAAAAGGAAAAGGACTTCTCTTATGGGATTCTGATTTTTTGTACAATAATTGGATTTATGTGTGTTATTGTCAGTATATCAGGTTTGCTCGGATATATCAAAATCGAACACTGATTGTCACGCCGCATGACAGCGGATTGCTTCGCCCTCCAAAAGTGTCGGGCTGCTGCTTCCGGATGCTCCCTCCTGTAAATTATCACCCCTTTTTCCATAACTTCGTTTCAGATCACAGACGCCAGGCGTACCAACGATACGCGCCGGGCAAAATGAAATTTAAAGTATATGGAAATACAAGGGGCTTCAGCGGTAATCAGCCATCATATATTGGACGGGAAACAAGGTTTATATGAGGACTGGCTAAAGGAAATCGAGCCGTTATGCAGAAATTCCGTCGGCCATATTGACTGGCAGATTATTCGGCCCATCCCGAACCTGACGTTTAATTATACGGTAATTATCAGGTATGATACGGTTGAAAACCTGAAAAACTGGATGGCGTCGGATACCCGGAAAAAACTCATTGAAAAAGCAAAACCATTTTTTGCAAAAGAGGATCATTATGCGATTAAATCGGGTTTGGATTTTATGTTTCAAACCGCAGACGAAACCGTGAAAAGTCCGGTCCGGTGGAAACAGTACTTAGTAACCTGGTCGGCAATTTTTCCCTTATCCATGCTGATTCCGCTGGCGGTTATTCCGGTATTGAGAACGTTCAATGTTCCCGATTATAAGTTTATAAATTCGTTTTTCGTGTCCGGTGTTATCGTTTTTATTATGATTTACCTGCTGATGCCGCGGTACACCAAACTCATCAGGAACTGGCTTTATAAATGAATTGACGTCGTGCCGGGCAAAACGCTGTGCTGAAAATCAGAATTGCTTATATTTGGTATTCCGCTGCGCCCGGAGACGGACAAATCAGAAAACCCACAAAATAAATGCTATGAAAAAATTGCAATTCAACGTAACCATCAATGCCCCGGCAGCCAGGATCTATGACTTGATGCTGGGCATCAGCAACAAATCCACTTACGAGCAATGGACGGCCATGTTTAATCCCACATCCACTTATGAAGGGAGCTGGGACAACGGCAGTAAAATACTGTTTGTTGGTGTCGATGAAAAAGGAGAGAAGGGCGGGATGGTTTCCCGGATCGCGGAAAACAGGGTGAACGAGTTTGTCTCTATCCAGCATTACGGTCTTTTGAAGGGCGATCAGGAAATCACATCGGGGCCTGAAGTCGAACCATGGGCCAACGGATTTGAAAATTATACCTTTGCCGGGCACAACGGCATGACGACCGTTACGGTTGACTTAGACACCACTGAAGATTTTGTTGATTATATGAACGGGGCCTTCCCCAAGGCACTCGGCAAGCTTAAGGAAATCTGCGAAAAACACTAATGCGGGAAGCCTGTAACGTCATGGTGGCTTGCGGCGCCGTCGCCTAACCATACAAAGAGTCCTAAATGTCCCTGCCAAATCCGCCTGAATCATGTTGAATCCACACTTTACCGCACTGCTTACCTACGTCACCGAAGCCCAGGGCGGCCGTACAACGCCGGTCTCGTCGGGTTACCGGCCCACCATAAAATTCCCGTTCCATACCGGGATGTTTTCGGGTATACAAAACTTTATCGGGCGGGATCTGGTTTTCGCGGGCGACACCGTCAATGCCGAGATTACCCTGCTGAACACGGAATATTTCAAAGGAAAAATTTATGAAGGGCTGGATTTTGAGTTTTATGAAGGGGCTGTGCTGATTGGCTCGGGACTGGTTACAAAAATCCTGAATCCCGATTGGCGTTAGCCGCCATGACTGGCCGACGCGAACAAATCGCCGATGGCGACGTCCAATACCTTTGCAAGCGCGTTCAGGGTCAGTATGGTTGCGGCGATTTCCCCTTTTTCAATCCGGATGATGTTGCTGCGGTGCAACCCGGTTTCAAAAGCAAGCTGTGCCTGAGAAATTTTCCTTTCATTTCTCAATTGCTTAACTTTGTTACCAAAGTCAATTAAAAACTGCTTGTCATTTTCTGCTGGCACACACAAATTTGTCTTTTTGTAAAAAAATAATAGAAGCGTATACGCTACTTTTTAGTATTTCCATTATCTTTATCCTATTAACTATACGCCGCTATAAAGTATGAAAATATTAATGATCGACGACCATCCACTGCAAATTGACGGATATAAGTCAATATTGGCTTTCAACAACCCCGGTCACGTACTCGAAACGACCGCCGCTTATGATTGTGCGACAGCATACAACATCATCACGGCAGATCCCCGGGAGGCAGATTTTGATTTTGTTTTTGTGGACTATAACCTGCCGCCGTATCCGGAGCAGAAAATAACCTCAGGCGAGGACCTGGGTTTTCTCGTAAGGAAGCACATGCCCAAAGCCCGTTTGGTGGTAATAACAAGTCATTGTGAGGCCTTCCTGCTGTACCATATCGTGAAAAAACTGGATCCCAACGGGCTGTTGGTCAAGAGCGACATCACCGGATCAGACCTGCTGGATGCCTTTGATATACTGCTGGACAATAAGAAATACTACAGCGATACGGTTAAGAAAGTCCTCAAGGAGCGACTGCTTATTGATGGTGAACTGAATAACATAGACCGGGAAATCATTACGCTGCTTGCCCGCGGCTACCGGATGGAAACAATCAGTGAAAAACTGATGATCACGCGCAGTACGGTCGATAAGCGAAAGGTGAAGATCAAGCAGTTGCTGGGCATCGAGAGAGGCACTGACGAAGCGATAATTGAGGTCTCGCGGAAAATGGGTTTTATCAATTAACATTTTTACGCCAAATGGGTAGCAATGCCATGCCGGAAAGCAGTAGTTTTACGATACAGACATTGAGCAACAGTTAGTTGTGCTGTCGTATTTTACTGTTGGATGAACTTTTTAAGATTGTTGTATGGTCCGGTCTCCGGTCAAACCTACCAATATTTCCTTAAATTAGCACAATGGTCCGCTGAAGTGCCATAGCCAAAAACAAATATCATGATTGACTATCCCCCGATGATTGATCGCATCAAATCCATCCTGATCGATTCGATTATCCTGATCGGCGCCATGCTCGCCATTACCGAAGTCCTTGGCTTGTTCGACCAGGTGCCCGATACGGTGCGTATGGTTTCATTCTTCTTATTGGTGATGTACGAACCGCTGTGTACTGCTTTTGGCGCAACATTGGGACACCATAAGATGGAGATACGGGTGAGGAAGCATTCAGATCCTTCCCGACGCATTAACATCATTCAGTCGTTTATACGATATGTAGTAAAATTTCTCTTTGGATGGCTGTCATTCATCACCATTTTCTTTAACGGGGAGCAACGCGCTTTGCATGACATTGTGAGCGGCAGCGTCATGATAAAAGTATAGAATTTTTTATGCTGAACCGACGATTCTCCGATCACGGCCATAGTCGGGCTAAAACAACACCTTCCTGATCACGATGCCGTCGTCAGCGGAGACGATCTGTACAAGCAACAATTGCTGTTGTGGCCTTAAGTCACCTAACGCAACAAGGTTTGTATTCAGTCCGGACTGTTCAGAAACCAGCCTGCCGCGGATGTCAAACACTTTAACAGCAGACATCACAGTCGTCCCCGAATGGATATTCAATACACCATCAGCGTTGAATACGACAATGTTTTCCGGGTCAAAAGCAGGTGTTTCGGCATCCAGTGGCGCACTTTGGAACACGAGGCTGAAGCGGTCGTTTGTTGTTCCCGCCCCGGCAGCGAAATGATAGGGGCTTTGTTTTAGATTGTGCAGGGTATCCAAAACATGATCCTGAATATAAATATTTTGGTCTCCAGCAAACAACCCGTCAAGGTGGTCAACAGCAATGGTGAAGAGGCCATCCGCCAGCGCAGTAAACCCGATCGGGATCACGTCATTGGCGGCAAACGGCAGTGGCAGTGCCTGGATGCTGAACTTCTCATCGCCGATCAATGAACAAATACTGTTAATACCGCCCTCGATCTGCGGGGCATCAATCGAGGCATCAACGCCCGGCGTGGCGCCATTCATGTAGCCTACCAGCAACTGGTTTTGGATTCCCGCTGCATTGGAAAGGTTCAGCCAGATCCTGTGTTTCTCTGTATTGGCATCCCTGAAAAAAATGGCATTGTTATTTCCGGTACGCATAGTGTTCGTAAAGACTGCGGTTCCCGTAGTGGCTGTTTTGTGTATAAAACCCTGCCCGACAGCAATCGTACCATCCGGCACCGCGCTGCCCGGAGTGGTTGAGGAAGCTGCCCCGAACGTGGTGTAAGAAGCATAATTCGCTCCCGAAGCTGCCCCCTGGACGGTATGCGTCCAGAAGTACAAGGCACCCGGGTTTTGCGCCAGGAACAAATCAGCATCTATGGCAGACGGGTATGGATTTCCCAGCATATTATACCCCTGACCTGTACCGGGCGTGTTGGTGATCCCGATAGCGATATCACCATTATGCGGGGTACCGGAAAAAGAGCCGTTAAAAATTGCAGGCGTGAAATCGACAGGAAAATTATTTGGTGCCCGGACCATATAGCCTTTAGCGGCTGTAAACGGCACGCCCAACGGCTCGGCAATGACCGCAAATGAATTGGTGGGCTCATCAAGCGTATAGAAACGCGAATTGCCGATAGAGGCCGTATAACCCGGAGCATAGGTGGGCGACAGCGTATAGGGAGAGAACAGTTTCAAATCCTGCCCGCCTACCGGCGAACCCCAAAAAACATA
>CALRKC020000038.1:0-10774 GCA_943367895.1 Erythrobacter sanguineus
CGCAACCAGCATCGGGTTTTTAGATTTGTTAAATCCTACAAAGTGAATGTATTTGTATCCGGGCATGAAGACCCTTTTATAGCCTTTGTCAGCAATCTTCTTGCAAATGTCAACATCTTCAACATAGAGGAAATAATCTTCGTCAAAACCGCCTATTTCCTGATAGAGCTTTTTCGGCATCAACAGGAATGAGCCCCCGAGCCAATCAACCTCATAACTTTCTTTACGGAAGACACCTGTCGTGAACTCGCCCTCTTTTTCCAGCAATTTTTTCATGCGGAACATATTGCCTGCATTAGGGAAATTTCCGCAAGCGGGTAGATAATTCCCATCTCCATTAAGCATATTAATCCCAATTACGCCGATAGTCATATCCCTTTTCAGAAAATCAAGCACCGGTGCTATATTATCCAGCAGGATGGTATCATTATTGAACAAAAGAACGTAATTGCCTTTGGCTTTCCTGACGGCCTCGTTATTTCCTTTCCCGAATCCATGATTGATTTTGGATTCCAGAAGTATTATACCCGGGTAGTGCTGCCTGATAAAACCAACGCTTTGATCCGAAGAGTTGTTGTCAATCACAATAATCTCAAAGCTGATGCCCTGCATTTTTTCATACAATGAATCAAAGCAAGCCTTCAGGTATTTCTGCCCGTTATAATTGACGATGACGATTGATAGTTCCGTGTCCATTTAAAATAAAGTATAGAATCCCAGCTTTTTCCTGATATAATAAAGGCACAGGCCATTTATCAATACATTGGTAATGAGGCTGGAAATCGCGGCACCTTCTATTCCGTATTTCGGAATCAGGAAATAGCTCAGCAACACGTTAATGAAAAAGCAGACAATGGTAATATTCCGCAGGATTTTCTGGTTATTGGTCATGTTTAGTATCTGATCCACATTCCCGGCCATGGCACTGAAAAGCACTCCCAGGGAAACAATGACCAATGTAGTACTGCCGGCAATAACGGAATCATCAAAAAATGATAAAATGAATTCCCGGAACACAATGAGCCCAATTACAATGGGAATCGATAACACTGCAATCAGCCTTGTTGCACTATGGGTAAGCTTTTTCAATCCTGTCATGTCGCCTTTGCCATAAAGCTCAGCCATACGGGGTGTTATAATGGTGCTTACGGAAACAATCACCAAAAAACCGACGCTTCCTACCTTATAAGCGGCATTATATATTCCTATCTGTATATCATCGCTGAGGATACCGAGCATGATGGTGTTGGTCCAGTTCAGCAGATAAAGCAGCAGTCCGCTGAACATCAAAGGAGAAGCTGTTTTTAACAATTCCCTGGTCGTAAATGGGATTGCCTGTTTTTTTGGCTTTATCTCGAAGATCATAAACGCCTCTGCTGCTACCGTAAGGATGATAGAAATGGCAAAAGCCAGGAATGAATAGGGTCCTCCGTGATGATAATAATTGAAAACAGAAAGAAATGCAATCAGTAAAACATTCGGTACAATAAACATGAACAGATTGTATTTCATGAATTTTTTTGTGGCTATAAAAAAATAGATGAAAATCTCATGTACG
Organism: Erythrobacter sanguineus; assembly: GCA_943367895.1. Classification (GTDB taxonomy): domain Bacteria; phylum Bacteroidota; class Bacteroidia; order Flavobacteriales; family Flavobacteriaceae; genus Flavobacterium. The sequence continues at coordinate 1,559 of CALRKC020000038.1, forward strand.
ACGAAAAGCGGGAGCGAGATGGTAACGATCAGGAAGTAATTCTTAAGTTCGGGATTGTTGAAAATGGTATTCGACAAATATCCTGCACCGAAATAGAAAAATGCCACCGGAAATGCAGAAAAGAACAATACGCCTTTCAGGCCCTTAACCAAAAGCCTTTTTGCCTGCCGGAAATCAAAATTGTGATTTCCGATGATTTTAATAAGTGTATTGGGAATGCCAAGGGTGAAGATAATAGCAGCAGCCTGCGATATCGTAAAAACAAGCGAATAATTCCCGAACACATCCACTCCGAAAAGACGGGTGATAATGACTGTCGTCAAAAAGGAGGTCATCAATCCGAATATCCGGAAGACGAAATTGATTCCGGAGGAGGAAATTATCTTTTTGAAACTGGGCGAAATATGCATAAATCGATTTGGTCAAAAATAAAAAAGTTATCCTTTTTGGGGATAACTTTTTAATACTTTGCTTACTGCTATCTGGTAATCTTAATAATCTCTTCTTTAAGATTGTCTTGTGGAAAAAGTAATGGGTCATACGCTTGGGCATTTCCCTGTGCAGGTGTCAGCGTCGAAGTAGCTTTATCATACTTCAATTGATCTCCTATTACAAAATTTTTGGTGATAAGACTGTCCTTTAATTCATATGTTTTACCATAATACTCCATTTTGAAGCTGTTTAACTTCATGGCTGTTTGTTTACTATTATTGCCCAAATCAAGTCTGATGTTTGTCGGCAGGACGTCTTCAGGCAAATGAAATACGATGTCCTGTGCAGTCTCTGAACCTTTTACGGGCAGCCACATTGATTTGATTTCATCAAACTGTGGTGTAGTTTCATCGGTGTAAAAAATCTGGAAATTATCATCCTGTTTTACCACCATGTTTAATGTGACATTAAAGGTTTGGGCCTTTTCCTCTTTTGCTGTGGAATCCTTTTTTTTATCATCTTTACAGGAAATAAATGCTAAAGAAAACAGCAGACCCGTAACAATTACTCTTAAACTCATTTTTAATTATTTTTTAGCAAAATTATACTTTTTTTGATTTAAAAAAATACTGGTAGGATAAAAATTCTTCCAGTACTCCAAATGTCAGGATATTGACTAATTTAGCAAATGACCTGCCTTTATAACTTTTTATAGAACTTTCTGAAGCAATCGTTTGAAAATGAGACTTTTCTAGCAATTTCTGAATGTCTTTTCTACAATAAAACCTTCTGTGGGTGTAATCAAAAATACCGCTTTCTTCATATTTGAATTCCCCCTTTATAAATATTTTTACAAATGCAGAATAGTGCCTGATATTGGGCATGCTAACAATAATCTGTCCCGTCGGGTTTAAATATTTGTACACTTTATCCAAGGTTGTTGTGGGTTCAATAAGATGTTCGATTACATCTGGAAGGAGAATAAGATCAAAGTAATTCTCATACTCTGGAAAATCCAGCTCTTCGATGTTTCCAAAGATAAAACGATTGATTTCCCTGTACCTTGATTTATTCCGATAATCTTCAAAAAGCTCGACACCTACCGCCTCAGCAGCAATCCCGTGTGTTTTCAGATAGAATAATGTTTCACCATACGCAGCGCCGATCTCCATAACCTTTATTCCTTTTTGATTGCCATCGATAAGCCTGATCAGGTCCTTTCGAATATTAGAGTAATACTCTACTGCCTTATCTTCATAATCCATTTTTTCTGCGCGCTTAAATTATTTATCAACTGACCGATCCGTGAGAATCAGGCCTTCTTTTTTTGTTTCTGCATTTTTGAGATAAATCCCAAGTTGGTATTTTCCGGGATTTAGTCCATTAACATCATAGACTACCGCAAATCCTGAATTGTCGAGGTTGAAATTCTTCCTGCTCCCATTAGTTACATCTGGCCTTGATACTTTTTGTGACGGAACCCTCGTCGCTATACCGTCTTTTATTAAAACCACTGCTATTTTTGTCTGATCCGCATCAAAGTTTTCGAAGTAAGCCCATCCATTAACTTTGACCGTTCCATTTGCGTACTCAAAGGCATCTAAATTATACACAAAGTCGTTTCCATTCTTCTGTTGCAGCGGTATATATTTTGAAATATCTAGTGTGGCAGGAACATCCTTTAGTAAGATAAAATGCTTTGTCCATGCCTGGAAACCATCATAATTATTCTCAATATAAAAATTCTTATTGAGGAATTCCAGTGTAACAGGATTTTCGGTGTATGTGATATTATGGCCGTCAATATACCAGAAAGGTTTTATTTTTGAAGGATCGTTTTGCATAGCAGCAACATAACTGTCCAACGTGCCGCCCGTAATTTCAAAATTATTTCTGTCGTTTTTAAGGAAGTAAGTCATATACCAAGACAGGCTCGAAACAACAGGTTCTTTGTTCTTGTTGTTATTGGCCAAGAAAGCCGTTGCTTCACGAAACTGTGACTTGTTTACGGAATGATAGTATTTTTTTACAACGGTAATATCTATTAACGAGAAAACAACATACATGATAATTATACCCGTGCTTACGATTTTATTTCTAAACTCACTTATACCAACAGCTATAATCAGGATGATGGCGGGCAAGACGCTGATAAAATAACGACTGATGATCATCGGAATCGAAAGATACGATTTCACAAGTGGTATTAAAAGAACAACGGATATCCATATGGCAAGGATTATAAACCCAAAAATGTTTCTATTGCCTACTATGCCTTCATACGTAAGCGGAGTATCCTTTTCATTGAAAAGCCTTATGAAGTAAAGCATACTAAATACTCCCAGAAATGCCAGTATGATTTCTGAATTTCCAAAAAACTCCCTGAAGATCAATGTGTATACATCTAATGTGGGCTTCGGGATCCAGAATTCTTTGATGGCGGCAACATTAACCAATATCTTTATGGCAGGTATGAATAGGATTATGGTAATCAATCCTGATAATAATGAATTAAGAAAAATACGTGTTCTGTTTTCTTTTTTGCAAAATATCAACAGCAGTCCGAGCAAAGCGTATTGTGCAAACAACGTTAATAATCCAAAAAAATGAGACCAAATCATCAAGGCACACATAATACCATAAACTATTGCCTGCTTTATACCGGGCTTTTTTATATACCTCAGCAAGGTGTAAAAAGACAGTGTGGTAAATAAGAACAGGAAAATATAAGGTCTGGCTTCCTGCGAATAATACAAGTGGAAATAGTTTACAGCCAACAATGCCGCAGCTACCAAGCCCGTTTTTCTGTTGAACATTTCCCTGCCAAGAAGGAAAACACCCAACACGCCCAAAACTCCTATCATAGCTGAATATAATCTTACTACCAAGGTTGAATATCCAAAAATCTTAAATAAAAAGTAAACCGAATAAAAATAAAAGGGTGGCATTTGTTCCCCGGAGACGATAATATCATATAGCTCAAAAAAACCTTTCTCTGGATTTGACTCGTTCATTGTATGGATTTCGTCCAGCCAAATACTCTGAAAGTCTATATGATAAAACCTTAGTATTGCGGCAAATACCAGTATTGCAAGAAGTATATAATTGTTTTTTACCTTTTTTAAAATGTTCATTTTCTAAACGAATTGTTTTGTTCTGACGTACTTTCTATAAAATCCAAATATACTTTCGAATTCGGTGCGGTAATGTTTTTACGTGAACTCAGCTGTAACAGTAATACAATGAGGGTTACCGAAAAAAGCTGGAGTATAATTCCTGTAATGATAAGTGTGAGGCTCGACGCCCACCCGGGTATCGCACTGTCCGTATAAAGTTTCTGATAGAGTATATAACCAACTGACATTGTACAAAAAATAATTCCGTAAACAGAATAACGCAGGATCCTGATTGAAAGCGAGTCAAAATACACTGCTATCGAGCTCAGACCGTGGATAATCAATGCGTTTAGATTCATTTTTGAAACACCCTTATATCGCTTCCCCCGGTCCAGCAATACTTTATCGTACGGAATTTTTGACTGAATTATGCCTCCGGAATAATGATTCCAGATATTGCTTTGGTGTACCACTTTTCCCAACAGCGGTTTTGGTATTGCGCTGAAATTTCCAAAACTTATTCTTTGTCCTGTAAGGGCGTGAAATAAGAATCTGTAGAAAAAATAACCGATTTTAAACAGCAGCGATTCCTGTCTTTTCTTACGCTGCGCAAAAATAATCTTCCGTTTGTTTTCAGTTTCCGCTTTATATAAAAGTTTCGTGATGTCTTCTGGTTTGTCTTCTCCGTCACCATCCATAACAACCACATAATCGTAACCTTCTACTTCATTATAAATGTATTGCAGCCCTACAGCAATGGCCCTCTGATGCCCAATATTTACCTTAAGATGTATGACATCAATCTTAATTCCTTTCGGGAGTGTATCCGCATCGAATTCCTCCGACGATCCATCATTGACTGCAATAACATGGAATTTATATTTCTCCGAATACGTTTGCTGTAATTTACTTACCTGGTTTATAAGTATAGCCATACTTTCCCAGTCATTATAGACCGGAGTCAAACAATAAACGCTTATTGGCTGCATGGCAATATCTTTTTTAAGCTCTGTTCCCAATTGTTTATTTTCATATCAAAAACATTGCATATTTTACTTTTATCCAATACACTGTAATGCGGTCTTTTTGCAGGCGTTGGATATTGTGCTGTCAAAATTGGATGTAAATCTATTTCAATTTTATTGAATTCAAATATTTTTCCGGCAAAATCAAACCAATTGCATTCTCCGGCGTTGCTGTAGTTATAGGTGCCAAAAGTGTTGCCCTGCGGATTCTTGATATCGAACACAATAATTTGAAGCAGTGCTTCGGCTAAATCTGTTGCCAATGTTGGGGTACCCAACTGATCATTAACCACACTCAGTGACGGTCTTTCTGAAGCCAGTCTGATCATGGTTTTCATGAAATTATTTCCGAACGGTGAATACACCCACGAAGTCCTGATTATAAAATGCCTGTCCAGTAATTGCCGCAATGCATTTTCGCCATCAAGCTTTGTTTGCCCATAAATACCTGTGGGATTTGGCAGATCATCTTCAGTATACGGCGTGTTTTTCTCTCCATCAAAAACAAAATCAGTGGAAATATGGAGTAAAACCGTTTTGGCATTGTGACAGGCTTCTGCAAGATTAACAACACCTTCCACATTAATACTGCGCGCCTTTTCCGGTTCGCTTTCTGCTTTATCAACGGCTGTATATGCCGCTGCGTTTATGCAATAATCCGGCCTGATTTCGGAAAAGTATTTTTCTACAGAATTTTTGTCTGTAATGTCAAGTGTTGCTGAATCAGCAAAAACCAACTTAAGATCAGGGAATTGCTTTTCAACATACTTCAGTGACTGCCCTAATTGGCCATTGGCCCCTGTGACCAGAACTACCATATTCTTCGTGCGTTTTTCAATGTCGGGAGGATTTGATCTTTTTCTGATATAATCAATTCCTGTTGATTAAACTGCCAGTCAATATTGATTTCCGGGTCATTATAAATAATCCCGCCTTCCGATTCCTTGTTGTAAAAATTATCACATTTATAAAAAAAGACAACTGTATCGCTTAATACGAGAAACCCATGTGCAAATCCCCTTGGTACAAAAAGCTGCCTTTGGTTTTCTGACGACAATAAAACCGCCACATGCTGGCCAAAGGTCTTTGAGTCCGGGCGAATATCAACCGCTACATCCAACACTTCACCCTGAATCACCCTCACAAGTTTCGCCTGCGCATGTTCCCCTGTCTGATAATGTAATCCCCGAAGCACGCCCTTGGTTGAAAATGACTGATTATCCTGTACGAAATGGGTATCGGTACCTGTCTTTTCCTGAAAAAGCCTTTCGTTAAAACTTTCCATGAAATAGCCACGTTCGTCAAAAATCAATTTCGGCTCGAGGATAAAACATCCTTCAAGTGCCGTAGGTATAAAATTCATTTCTGCTTAAATTATATCCAACAAATGTTTTCCGTAACCGCTTTTAAGCAGTGGCTGTGCAATCTCCCGAAGCTGATCGGAATTAATAAATTCCATCGCAAATGCCGCTTCTTCGATCGACCCGATTTTCAGGCCCTGCCTTTCTTCAATCACCTGGACAAACTGGGAGGCCTGCATCAGTGAATTGAATGTTCCTGTATCAAACCAAGCTGTACCGCGATCAAGAATACTCACTTTGAGTTTGCCACGGCGAAGATATTCTTTATTTACGTCGGTAATTTCGATTTCCCCTCGGTGACTTGGCTTGATGTTTTTTGCTATTTCTACAACCTCGTTATCGTAAAAATAAATTCCGGGAACGGCGTAATTGGATTTAGGGGAAATTGGCTTCTCTTCAATCGACAGCACCTTTCCGGCTTCATCAAAATCGACTACGCCATAGCGCTCCGGATCGTGGACGTGATAAGCATAAATAATTCCTCCATCAGGATCGTTATTGGATTGCAATAAGCCGGCAAGGCCTGTTCCATAAAAAATATTGTCGCCAAGAATCAATGCTACCTTATCGTTCCCTATGAATTCCTCACCAATGATAAAGGCTTCCGCCAAACCGTTTGGGTGTTCCTGCACCGCGTATTCAAAACGACATCCCAAACGCGATCCATCTCCTAAAAGCTGCCTGAAAAGTGGCAGGTCATGGGGGGTAGAAATAATCAATATTTCCCGTATTCCGGCCCATAACAGCGTTGATAACGGATAATATATCATCGGCTTGTCATAAATCGGCATCAGCTGCTTACTTACCGCAAGGGTCAGCGGATGCAGTCTTGTTCCGGATCCTCCGGCTAAAATAATTCCTTTCATTGACTTAATTATTTTTCAGTTTTTCGCTTTGTCTTTTGTAGAAATTCTTCACTAAAACAAAAAACACAAATAGCATGACAAGCAGGAGCGGAAGAATAAGTTTCATTTTTCCATGCAGGTTTTCCGTATTCTTAATATTCAGTACGGCACTGCGTTCCTTGACAATTTTATCAGCATTCAGTAATTCGATTTTTTTAAATGCGAGCTCCTGTATCAGTCCGTTTTTGGTTTGTAACACATCATTAAGCTGCGTGTTTTCATTGTAATAGACCAGTTTATCACTCTTTCCGCCTTGCTTCGTATTACTTGAAAATTCGTTCAAAAGGCTGTCAATCTGACTCAGGGTCCGTTCGTTTGCTGCTATTTTCAGTCCAATGCTTTCAATCGTGGATTGCTGCATGACTTTGTAATAATTGCTGCTGTTCAGAAAATTCATTACCGGATCAATAATTGCCTTGCGGCCTTCCTTTTTCCTGGAACTTATCACGAGTCTGTGACTTGCATAATTCATGCTGGTCGTTTCGTCCTCAATGATTTTATTGATATCGCCGTCTTCTGCCATCAGCTTAATCAGGTCAAAGTTTTGCTCGTTGCTTCCGATAAAATTATAAATGTCGGTAATCGGCTTTATTTCAATATGTGAAAAATATTTCGGCTTCGCGATACCGATGCTTTTCAGGAAAACCGTATCCCCTTCCTTTATTTTCGAATTGATTAGTTTGATTGCGGCATAGGTATACTGTGTACTGCCAAAATTTGGTGTGACAATAATTTCATTGTCATAGCTTTCGGAGGTTTTGTCAAGATAAATCCCCAATCCAATACCTACCGCGAACAGGAGAATCAGGATAATAAGATTTCTTTTGACGAATAAAAATCCGCCGAAAATCCAGCTTAGGAAATTATCATACGATTGCCCAATCTTTTGGGAAATCTGTGATAAATCTATTTCCTGATCATCAGCTTTTTTGCTCTGTTGGCTCATGCTACAATTATTTTACGTTGAAAATTTGTTCTAATATCTTAATGGTAATCAAATAAGTTGGCTTAACGCCGGTTGTTCCCAAACCTCCGGAGGCCAGTGTACTACCAGTTTCGAGTGGATTATCCGAGGCATAATACGCATATCTTACCTTAACATCCGGATTGATGCTTTTCCTGATTTTTGATGCGGATTGGATTGCTTTCTGATAATAGGCTCCTTCCATCTCCAGGCCAATCACACCCCAGGTCGAATCGTGGAAAAACTTCAGTAAGTCCCTGTTCTGAAGCGAGGTGCCCAAAACGGTTACCATGGGTCCGGCAAAAACAGGAATACCGTTGCCTTCAAGCATTTCGGCTGTCAGTTCGTTTTCAAATGGGTAATTGTCACCCGTCCCTTCGTTAATATGCGCAGACGGAATCATAATATCTCCCTTGCCGCCTTCGAGGATTCCGGCCTTTCCCATAATTGAAACCGACTCTACGTTGAGGAAGTGCTTTTCGTTCTTTGATTCCTGGTAAGGCTTTAATAATTCGTCAATCGTTTCATAGGCCTGCTCCCCGAACGCGTAATCCATTACAATTATCACGGGTTCACCTTCCGGCTTTGCTTTTTCGAAAGCTGATTTCTTCCAGTCAATTTTTGAAGTATCGAAAATCTGCACATCAATATTGGTCCCTGACGTATCAGGTAGTGAAATCATACCATGTTGCTTTGCAAAATCCTCGACCTTATCACGAACGTCGTGTGCCCCGGGTTTGCTGAGCTCCTCATACACATGAAAATCGGGCTTATCCTTGTATTTGGTGCGGTGTACATACGGTGCGAAAATCGAATTCATCACGCTGTGCATGTTCGCGCTGATAATGTGTATCGGCCTGTCCAGCAGGTTGTTTTCTTTTAATGTCTGCTTGATGTTGGTCGCCCAAATCTCTCCGTGGATGTGGTGCCCGAGCCTTTCGCGTAAGATCGGGCTGAAGGTAATCGTCCGTTTGCTGCTTTCCAGCACTTCTTCCAACGCCCCTTTGCCAAGCCAGTAAATAATATGCAGGAAACGATCCGGCTTTTCTGCAGTACCAAACCCATCATAAATCCGGAGTATTTCTGCAAAAGACCTTCCGAGTATATTTGCCGTATGCGAAATCGCCTGTTCCTTATCGATCAGCGAAAGCTTCTTGCCCTGTAAAACGGTTTGCTCGAGTTTCTGCCAGTCACGCGATACCTCACCGCTTTCATCCAGCAAAATTCTGTTCTTGATTTTATGCGATTCAATAAAAATAAAGGTCAGGTGGGTCAGGATATCATAAATATCTGAACGTCCGCGCGTGATTTCAACGTTCATCTGCTCCTCATCGATGCGGTAGCAGTTGCGTTTTCTTTTCGGTGGGACAATGGCTTTGAAATGTGATTTCGAATAGCCTTCATCGGAAATCA
>CALRKC020000039.1:0-10737 GCA_943367895.1 Erythrobacter sanguineus
CACCAGATACGGGAAATTGAACCCGAAGTCGTCATCATTGATTCGATACAGACACTACACACAGACTATATAGAAGCTTCTCCCGGAAGTATTTCACAAATCCGCGAATGTACCGCCGAACTTATAAAATTCGCAAAAGAAACCAATGTTCCCGTCATACTTATCGGGCATATCACCAAAGACGGAAGTATTGCAGGCCCGAAAATCCTTGAACATATGGTTGATACCGTACTGCAGTTTGAAGGCGACAGAAATCATGTATACCGCATACTACGCTCCTTAAAAAACCGTTTTGGTTCCACTGCCGAACTCGGTATTTACGAAATGCAGGGAAGCGGTTTAAGGGAAGTTTCCAATCCGTCAGAAATATTGATTTCACCAAAAAGCGAGGAATTATCGGGCACCGCAATCGCTTCAACAATGGAAGGCATGCGCCCTTTGATGATTGAAATCCAGGCGCTCGTCAGTACCGCCGTGTACGGAACACCGCAAAGAAGCACCACCGGATACAATGCCAAAAGGCTGAACATGATTCTGGCTGTATTGGAAAAACGTGCCGGTTTCCGGTTGGGGACTAAAGATGTCTTCCTGAACATCACAGGCGGAATTACGGTTGACGACCCTGCGATCGATTTGGCTGTTGTTGCAGCAATTCTTTCGTCAAATGAGGATATACCGGTGGGAAAAAATTACTGTTTCGCGGCTGAAGTAGGCCTGTCGGGAGAAATCAGACCCGTAAACCGTATCGAACAGCGCATACAGGAAGCGGAAAAACTCGGTTTTTCGAGTATTTTTGTGTCAAAACACAACAAGATTCCGGTAAAGGATTTTGGCATCAAAGTGATGATGGTGGGCAGGATTGAAGAAGTTGCCGGCGAATTGTTCGGGTAAAAATTACGATTAAAAATGGCAAGGACCAGAAAACAAAAAATATATTTAGCCTTAAAGATTACCCTCGCTTTCATTTTGGTACTGATTGCGTGTTTTTTTATTTTCAGAAACATGCTGCTCGAAAAGGCAATTGCACGTGTTTCAGGCAAAATGGATCGTGAATACAACAGCACTTTCGCAGTAAAAAAAGCAAATTTTGAAGGCTTTTGCGGCATCAGTGCAGAAGAAGTGTCATTGGTTCCCAGAAATGCAGATACCCTTTTCAACATCAAAAAAATAAGGACCAGCGTCAATTTCTGGAAACTGTTAACCGGAAATGTGCAAATTGGTACGCTCGAAATTCACGACGGTTTTGTGCAATTGGTTAAAAAAGGAGATGTAAAAAATTTCGATGCATTCCTTAAGCGAGATAAAACGGAAGATTTGCCGAGTGAAAAAAGAGATTATGCGGAATTCGCTTACCGCCTGATCTCAAAAGCCCTGAACCTTATCCCAACCGACATGAAGCTGGACAACCTGGCTTTCAGGCTCGACGACAACGGCAAAAAAGCTACCATCAATTTCAAAAAGTTAAGCCTGATTGACAAACAGCTCGAAACGGCAATTAATGTGCAGACAAATAATTTCTCGCAAAACTGGCGCATTACCGGTTTTGCCGACCCACGAGACAACAAAGCCGATATTCGTTTTTTTAATATTGACACCGGTGCCATCCGCGTACCATATCTTGACGAGCGTTATAACCTGAAATCAAGTTTTGATTCTATTCGTGTGAAAGTGGACAATATTGATATGGACGGTGACGATTTGCATATCGACGGATTTGCATCGATTGCAAACCTGAAGATCAATCACAGGCGAATCGCAAGTAAGGACGTAATCATTAAAAAGGCACGTTTTGATTACCGTTTTCTTTTAGGGGAAAATTTCGTTTCGGTTGACAGTACATCAACAGTAAGCCTCAATGCATTAAAATTTCATCCATTCCTGTCATACGATACCGAATCGGATACAATTTACAGGCTTAAGGTTGCCATTCCTAAAACGAAGGCACAGGATTTTATTTCTTCGTTGCCTGACGGACTTTTCACCCATTTTCAAGGCATGCAAGCGGAAGGGAATTTCAGTTACAACCTCGATTTCATGTTTAATAAGAACAAGCCGGGCGCATTGGTTTTCGACAGTAAACTTAAAAAAGGAGGCCTGAAAATCATCAAATACGGCGAAGCCAACCTGAACAAGCTCAATGGTGAATTCATTTATCACGCCATAGAAAACGGGCGTGAACAACGTGGCATACTGGTGGGTGCCGCCAATCCGAACTATACTCCTTTAGACCAGATTTCACCCTATCTGCGAAAATCTGTTCTGACTACCGAAGACCCTTCGTTTTTCTCGCACCGCGGCTTTATCAGTGAAGCATTCAAGCAATCGATCATCAAAAATATAAAGACGAAACAATTTTCCCGTGGCGCGAGCACCATCAGTATGCAGCTGATCAAGAATGTATTTCTGACCCGGGAGAAGACGCTTTCCCGAAAATTGGAAGAAATATTGTTGGTTTATATCCTTGAGAACAACCGTATTTCAAGTAAAGAACGCATGCTCGAAGTATATTTCAATATCATTGAATGGGGACCAAACGTATACGGAATTGGTGAGGCAAGCCGTTTTTATTTCCAGAAAAGCCCGTCAGAATTGTCGCTGAACGAATGCCTGTACCTTGCCTCTATAATCCCAAGTCCAAAACGATTCATGTGGCAGTTTGACGGGGAAGGTAATTTGAGGTCTTATGCCAAAAACAACCAAAACAGCCTGACTAACCTGATGTTGCGGCGCGGCGTCCTTAGCGCGGATGATACCATTTATAAATCGCTGCCGGTGATTATCAGTGGTCCTGCGAAAAATTTTATCAGGCTTAAAGTAAAAGATTCAACGGAAGTAGATTCGCTGCGTATCGACGAGGAATTTGAATTCTAGCGGAAATGCTTCAGGAATTCCTCTTTGTAAGTTGGCGAAACTTCAATCTCGGCACCATCCTGCAAAGTCAGGAATCCGCCTTTATTATAAGATTTTACGGCATGCAGGTTGATGATATGGGATTTATGAACCCTTAGGAACGGCAGCGGTAAGATCTCGGAAAAGTGTTTCAGGAAACGGCAAACCATTTTTTTTGTGCCGTTCGTCAGATACAAATCGGTAAAGTTCCCATTGCCGCGCAACCGGATGATATCTTCCATCTTTACTACTTCAAAACCTTCTAATGTGGGCAGGATCACCTGTTGCTTTTCCGGTTTGGGTTCACGGAAATTATCCAAAATGATTTTATTGCGGTTCAGGATTTCCTGATTTTGCAATTGATGCTGTACTTTATTAACGGCCAGGATCAGCTCTTCAATACTGATCGGTTTCAGCAGATAATAGGCCGCACTTTGATTCAGGGCCTTAAGCGAATATTCGGAAAAAGCCGTGACAAAGATAGTCTCAAACTGCAAGTCCTTACAGGCTTCCAACACATCAAACGCATTTCCGAAAGGCATTTCCACATCCAGGAAAACCAGTTGTGGCGCTGTTTCATGCAACAACGGAACGGCTTCCTTGATATTTTGCGCCTCACCAATCACTTCTATCTGGGGGCAATATTTCAATACGTAGTTCCGGAGTACTTCCCGTGCCGCGGACTCATCTTCTACAATAACCGCCCGGATTTTCTGCAATGCCATCATATCTTATGAATTATAGGAAAATGAATTACTACAATAGTTCCCGTGTCTGGATATTTTTCTGCAATCGAAAAGACTATTTCCTTTTTATACAATTCGTTCAGGAGCGTGATACGCTCTTTTGTATTGGTGATTCCTCTTGAATGGTGTGTCTTTTGGTTGCTGGTTTTCAGTTCAGCGCTTTTAGCCAGCCCAATACCATTGTCTTCAATGACAATCTTGATTTTCTTATTTTCCAGCTCGAATGACAATGTCAGCAACCCTTTCGTATCGAGGTAACGCAGTCCATGCCAGATGGCATTTTCAAGATGTGGCTGCAATATCATATTGGGGATAAAAGTCTGATCGGCATCAATATTCTCATCAACAATAATACGGTAATCGAATTTATCAGAAAACCTTAGATGTTCCAGGTCAAGGTACTTCGTCAATTGCTCGATTTCACTGCTTATCGAAACAAAATCCTTATTTGAATTTTCCATCATGTTGCGCATGAGGTGTGAATAAGAAGATAAGTACTTGTTGGCTTCCAGTTCCTTGTTCTGCGAAATAAACTGGTTTACGCTATTGAGGCTGTTGAAGATAAAATGCGGATTCATTTCCCGGCGTAACGACTGTAGCGCGATTTCCTTATTCTTGATCTTGATGGAATACAAGGCTTTTACAATGAAAACAAAAAGCAGCAGCAATAGTAAAACCGACCCGATCAGGAAATAATTGAACGTATTCTTCTTTGAAATCAACTCGTCCTTAAGCGTTTTTTCCTTTTCGAGCTGCCTGATCCTGTCCTCAGTCACCTGAAAGGTTTTGGCATCAATAAGGGAGCTGTCGGCACGGATTAAGGCATCAAAATTATCAAAAAACTGCTGATACAATTTCATACTTTCTTTATCGTCGCCTGTCTCCTTATAATATTGCAATAATTTTGAAAGCCCTTTTTTTGCCTCGTTAGTACGTCCGTTTTGTGTGGCAATCCGATAAGATTCCTTTAGTAAATCGATTCCTTTTTCGGCTTCCTGATTTTTAAAATAAACCGCAGACAAAAGCTGCAGTTGTGTAATCTGCGTATCAGCATCCTTGTTTTTTTGCGCTTCTGCGAGCAGTTTCCGGTGGATTTCAATGGCTTTCCCAAATTGATTGTCCGCCGCGTAAACCTTGGCTATTTCACTTTTGATCTTAATTACTTCTTCCGGCTTGTCTTTGGAATAAGTAATCGCTTTTTCATAATTCCGGATGGCGGCCTCAGGCATTTTTTCCCTGAGACTCAATTCCGCATTCTGCTTATAAGCGCCTGCGATCTCATCCTTATTATCATATTCTTTTGCCAACGCGGCATTGGAAGTGTTATAATCCATTTGGACCTGCGGATTATTGGCATTCCTAAGCCGATTGTAATCATTGTCATTAATTCTTTCCAGTACTTTATCGTCGGTGGTTTCCGCCGCTTTCCTATAGTTTGCAAATGCCGCGCCAATCTTATTCTGGCTTTCCTGAGCTTTCGCCAAACTTCGGCGTAACCGGGCAAGATCTTCTGTTTGATCAGGCTTGGTATAAAGAATCGCTTTCTGAAGGTATTCTTCCGCCTTTTTGAAATCTTCCTTTTTGATGAAAGTTTCCGCCACGGACTCATAATTTTTGGCAATTGCAGCCTGGTCTTCTTTCTTAAAGGACTCCTCCAGTTTTGCTGCTGCATTATTGCTGCTTTTGGATTTGACTGACTTTTTTTTCAGTTCCGGTTGCTGCACCTTTTTAAGCGTATCCTGTGCCTGTGCCGATGGTATCAGCAGGCAGAACAAAAAGCAACAGCATATGGATTTCAGTAAGTGCATTAGTCGTTTTTTCGGAATGTAAAGTAAATGAATCCCTTACGCTTTTCCTATTCTTTTCACCAAGTCAAACCTGCGTTTCACCATTTCTTCAATTACGGTTAGGGCCAGCTGGATAATTTTGGCTTAAATCTTTAAACAATGAAATTATGAAAAGAATATTATTACAAATCCTGTTGTGCTGTTGCCTTACGATAACCGCACAAGTCCAGACTGACCAAAGAAAGTTCATTGAAGTTAACGGCAGCGCGGAAATGTCGGTACAACCGGATGACATCGAATTGGAAATTGTATTGAGGCGATCCGATAAGGACAAGAAAACGGACCTCAGCAATATTGAATCCGCTTTTTATGCCGTCCTGAAAAAAAACAACATTAGGACAGAAACCGTTACGTTTCAAAACACGTCGTATTGGTATTGGTGGTACTGGTGGAATGACAGGTACAACAGCAATCCCGTAAAAATTGTCCGTTTAAAGCTTGATGCCAAAACCAATTTCCTGAAACTCGTCGAAGACCTTAATACGGATTGGGTGCAAAGCATCCGCATTGCTGAAACGACGGTCAGGGAGCTCACCAGACTGCGAAAAGAGGTGAAGATCCAGGCTATGAAAGCCGCGAAGGAAAAAGCGTCTTATCTGCTGGAAAGCGTCGGGGAAGAAATCGGGAGCCTGTTAAGCGTGGTTGAAGTCCCGGAAAGCAATCCCAATTACTACTGGCTTGACCGGGGAAACCTGGCCAGCAATTCCGTAATGCAAAGTACCAGTACAAATGCAGGTGTCGATGGCGCCAATGCAATAAAACTGCGCTACGAGATCCAGGCAAAATTTGAAATTCAATAACCTTTAAAAATAAATATTATGAAAACCTCACTCACATTCGTTTCCGTCCTGATGGCCACTTCGCTTTGCTTTGCCGGATGCAAAAACAATAACGAAAAACCTGTATTGGCGGTAAACCAAATCCCTGACGAACCTGAAAACACCAAAATCCAGGTTGCACTGCTGCTTGACACGTCCAACAGTATGGACGGCTTAATCGAACAGGCCAAATCCAGGCTTTGGAACATTGTCAATACCCTGACCACGTTAAAGTATTCAGGTAAAACACCTGAAATTGAAATCAGTCTTTATGAATACGGCAACGACGGACTTTCGTATGAATCAAATTACATCCGCCAGGTGACGCCATTGACAACCGATTTGGACTTGATTTCGGAAAAATTGTTTTCACTGCGTACCAACGGCGGCTCGGAATACTGCGGCGCCGTCATCAGCGATGCTTCAAAAAAGCTTGAATGGGCAAAAGAAAAGACCAACATGAAACTGCTGTACATTGCCGGGAACGAAGCTTTTGATCAGGGCGGGATCAGCTACAAGGAAAGTATTAGCGAGGCTTTGAAAAATGATATTTATGTAAATACTATTTTCTGTGGAAACAACATGGAAGGCATCAATACGCATTGGAAAGACGGCGCCGATCGCGGGAACGGGAAATATTTCAACATCAATTCCAATGAAAAAATCCAATACATCGCAACACCTTATGACGACAGGATTTACAAATGCAACGAACGACTGAACAGCACCTACATCGGGTACGGAAAATCGGGAAAAGATAAAAAAATGGCGCAGGTACAACAGGATGCTAATGCCGAAACCGTTTCCAAAGCGAATTATGCCGAGCGTACCGTCAGTAAGTCAAAAGGCGCTTACAAGAACACCAATTGGGATTTGGTTGACAAGGTAAAAGAAGACAAACAGGCACTTTCCAATATGAAAAAAGAAGAGCTTCCTGAAGAATTAAAAGGCAAGAGTACAACAGAAATTCAGGCGTATGTTGAACAGAAAACAAAAGAACGTGAAACCATACAAAAAGAAATTGCTGAACTCGCCAAACAACGCCAGGATTTTATTGATGCCGAAAGCAAAAAAACCAAATCCCAGGACGATTTGGGCAACGCCATCAGCGCGTCGATTATCACCTTTGCAAAAGCCAAAGGATATACGGTAGAAAAATAATGGGTATCTTTCCAACCTTTTCACCATAAAAATACTCTTCCAATAAACATTAAAATTTGATGCTATGAAAAAAATCCCCTTTCTTATATTACTCGTCAGCAGCATGGCTTTGGCACAGAAACCTTTGTTTGTGACTGCCAAAGTCAAAGCGGCTACGGTTTACTCGAATTCGGCGGAACTGTTCCAAAGTACTTCTGCCGTGCTTCCGAAAGGAACCAGCGAGATTGTCGTAAAGAATGTCGCTGATTACCTGAATGAAAGTTCCGTGCAGATTGGTGCGCCTGCGACGGTAACCGTACTGTCAGTCCAATTCACAAACAATTACATCAGCGAATATGAAATTGATGAAAATTCCAGTGACGTGAAAAAAGTACGTGACAGTATCAAACTCGTCGAGAAGGAAATCGGAAGATTGACGAATTCGCTGAATTCCGAAGCCAAAACACTTGAACTACTGGACAAGAACCAACAGGTTTCCGGAACGAATACCGGTTTAAATCTGGCCGAGCTTGCCAAAGTCGTGGAGTATTACAAAGCAAAGCGTACTGAAATCAGTAACAATTATGATGTCCTGGAAGAGAAAATTGTGAAACTCAATGAAACCATGGCGCGGCTAAGAACCAAGCTTGAGATCAATACCAAAAATCAGGAAAAGACCTCGAACGGAAAACTGATCCTGCAGGTAATGAACGAAGTCGCCGGCAATGTCGATTTCGACATCAATTACCTGACGGCAAATGCTTCGTGGCAACCGTTTTATGATTTGCGTGCGAACAGTATTTCAGATCCCATACAGATGATGTACAAAGCCCGTGTCACCCAAAGCACGGGAATCGATTGGAAAAAGGTAAAACTGACTTTATCGAGCGGCAACCCTATTCAGAACAATCAGGCACCATTGCTGCAGGCGTGGTTTTTAAGATATGCTACTGCAAACGGTTATCTTGCTGATAGAAACGATTACAAGGAAAATGCTTTTAACAGCCTTCAGGGTCGCGCAGAAGGGCTTTCTACCAGTTATGTTGCCAAATCTTCTATCACAAATTACACGACAATCAACGAAAACCAGCTTAGTGTTTCTTTTGATATCGATATTCCGTACGATATTTTATCGAATGGGAAAGCACACAGTGTTTCCCTGAAAGAAATCGAATTGCCGGCTTCATACAAATATTACAGTGCGCCGCGTGTCGAAAAAGAAGCATTCCTGTTGGCACAAATCAGTGATTACTCCAAATACAACCTGCTTCCGGGCGATGCCAATATTATCTTTGAAGGACTTTATGTGGGCAAGACGTACATCAACCCTAACCAGACTTCGGATACATTAAGCTTAAGCATGGGCCGTGACAAGAAAATCAGCATCAAGCGCGAAAAGATCGTCGATAAATCGGGTACGAGGTTCTTATCTTCCAAGAAAGAACAGACTTTTACGTACGATATCACCATCCGCAACAATAAAAAGGAAAATGTGGATTTGATGCTCAAGGACCAATATCCGCTGAGCCCGGACAAAGAAATCGAAATTGAGCTTAAGGACAGCGACGGTGCGAAAGTCAATGCTGAAACCGGCATCCTGACCTGGCAATTAAACTTAAAGCCCAATGAAACGAAGAAAATCAGGATCAGTTATAAGATTCGCTATCCGAAAGACCGGGTGATTGATAATTTATAAAACAGAAAGCCTCATTAATCTGGGGCTTTTTTTATTTCGTGCGCATCGCCGAATACTTCGAAAGAGGCAACACGGTGTGCATTTAGCGGTAAATGAAAGTCCTGCTTCTTGCAGAAAACTTATAAAAGGCCATTAAAACCTCATAAGGACTCACCGCTTTTTTATTGCATAAAAATTCCTATTTTTACGAGCATCCATTTAATGTAAATAATTAGCTATGAAACAACTATACTTATTAATCGGATTGTGTTCCGTTTTTGGTTTTTCGCAAACCGTCGGGCTGCAATCATTTGCGACCGGCTTCAGTAACCCTGTCGAAATTGTTAACGCAGGCGACGACCGCTTATTCGTGGTACAGCAAACCGGGGTGATCAAGATCCTGAATGCCAACCAAACCACCAATCCATCAGCCTTCCTTAACATTTCTTCATTAATCTCCACCGGTGGCGAACGCGGATTGCTGGGACTTGCATTCCATCCGAATTACGCAACAAACGGTTATTTGTACGTTAATTATACCAATACCTCGGGCAGTACCGTAATTGCACGTTACACCGTGAATAGCCTGAACCCCAATCTTGCCGATGCTTCAACAGCAACCATCCTGCTTACCATTCCCCAGCCTTTTTCCAATCACAACGGAGGTACCTTAAGATTTGGTCCCGACGGTTACCTTTATATCGGTATGGGCGATGGTGGAAGCGGTGGCGATCCGGGAAACAGGGCGCAAAGCAAAAATGAACTGCTTGGGAAAATGCTGCGTATTGATGTGGACAACGGTACCCCATATGCCATCCCACCGACAAATCCGTATGCTTCAACCGATGGCGCCGACGAAATATGGGCAACCGGTATGCGAAACCCATGGAAATTTTCGTTTGATCCTGTCGACGGTAATTTGTGGATTGCAGATGTAGGCCAGGAAAATGTTGAGGAAATCAATAAAGTAGCAGTAGGCGATGGCGGTTATAATTTCGGATGGAGATGCTATGAAGGCAATGCCGCATACATTACAACCGGTTGTGCCGCACAAAGTACGATGACTTTTCCTTTCACAACCTACTCTTCTGCCAACGGAAGCGGCAGTTGTTCTGTTACAGGAGGGTACGTATATAGAGGAACTACATATCCTAATTTCGTCGGTAAATATTTTTTCACAGATTATTGCTCTGATAAAATTGGAATGGTAAACGATGCAGGTACCATATCTTATTCCGCCGTTTTACCCGGAGGCGGCTTCACCACTTTTGGTATCAATTCCGCAAATGAATTGTTTATTGCTTCACAGGGAAATGGTGTGGTGTACAAAGTGATTGATACTTCGCTGAGCATAGATGAAATTAATAAAACCGCTTTTTCGGTTTACCCGAACCCGGCTTCGGATTCATTTTCAATCCGTTCCGAACAAGGCGAATTTCCCGTACATCTTACTGTATTTGACATCAGCGGAAAAAAACTGCTGGAAAAAACCATTGCCAGTGAAAATGAAACCATTAGTGTAAGCGAACTTCAGGCAGGTTTGTACCTTATTAGCACTGAAGACAATCTCGGCGTCAATTCCGTTTCCAGGCTTATGGTTGATTAATCAGGGTGCCGGATTG
>CALRKC020000040.1:0-10611 GCA_943367895.1 Erythrobacter sanguineus
TGAAGGGGTGGCACTTCGACAGGCGAATTCAGGTTGAAATTTACAGCAATCTGGCGTGTCTCAAAAGGCAGCAAATCGCTAAAATTCCATGATAATGTTCCGGTTGACTGGCTATCCGCCGCTGGGTTCGCATAATTAAAATCAAGAACGGTATCATTGAAATTCATGCTTACCGCGCCGGATTGCACCTGATTCCCTTTATTCCTGAGGACAATCTTATATTGCGCATCAAAACCCGGAATGGCAGCATCTATCGGCGCAATTACGACTTCAAGATCCGGGAAGGCACCGTCTGCGGTAATACAGAAACTCTGATCAAACGGACTGGCATCGGTAGGAAACGTAATCGTTGCGGTTGTTGGGGAAACATTAAAGTAAGCAGGATTCTCAAGAATCGGCGTGATGGTGTGCGATCCTTCGATGACTCCTATTTCATAATGACCTGAAGGATCCGGAAAAAAGTTCCCTGAAACGTTTCCGTCAGACAATTGCAATTTAAGGCTTGGATAATTTATGTCTGAGGCATCGCAGCCGTCATTAAAGCTATCAAAACGGTTATTTCCGTTAATGGTGTAAAAATCTCCTCCGGGATTAAACGAACAATAGGAATTGAGTACACAATCATCATACTCCAAATTGTTAAGCACTATGTTAAGTTGGGTAAGCTGACTGTCATCAGCACAGATATATTCCAGATTAAGAGCGTTATACAGATTTATCTCTTCATTACTGCCGTTCTTTGCAAAAACACGTTGTACTGAGGTACCGCCGCATATCAAATACTGAAGTTGATGCAGCGACGATACATCTACCGTAGTGAAAAAATTATCCTGGCAATTGAGCTTTGTCAAATTCGGAACACCCGAATAATCCATCGAAGACATATGCGAACTGGCAAAACTCAACTCGGTTAAGCTATTCAATCCGCTTAAATTGATTGCAGTCAATATCGGACTTTCGCTGCAACTCAGCAGCTCCAGGTTAGACAATCCGTCCACAGTCAGTGAAGTCAACAAAAGGCTGTAATGGCAATCAAACAGTTTGAGGTTAGTCAGTCCAAGTCCGGAAAGATCCAGTGTGGTAAATCTATTTTCATGCACAATCAGGTATTCCAGATTGGAAAAACCATTGAGAAAATTAAGGTTCGTCAATTTATTACGGTCAGCGGTAAGCCTCTTGAGCGAAGTTGATCCCGTAAGATTAATACTGTTGATGTTGTTTACCTGGCATATTACGATCTCCAACTGGGGCATATTGACAAGGTTAAGCGCGGTGAGTACATTCATACTACAATCTATATTTTTCAATGCTGATGCACCCGCAAGATTCAACGTGGTTATCAGGTTGCTTTTACAGTTGAGTGTCTGCAGATGTGTCATGCCGCTCACATTCAATGTGGTGAGTTGGTTATCATTACAGTTCAGTGTTATCAGATTATCAAAGGATTGAATCCCTGCAAGCGAGAAAATATTAAGGTTGTTCAGATTCAGTGTAGTCACCGTAAGGGCTTCGCTTTCCTGAATGAGATTGTCGTTGTTGGCATCCACGCCGAGGCTGATGAGTTTGGCCTTAAAATTATTATCGGGAATACTTACTATCTGGGCATTCAATGAAAAACCACTTACAGCAAGTAGGAGAAAGTAAAAATGTTTCATAATCTATTGGTTTACAGTTCAAACGAAAATAACGTTTATCCAATAAATAAGATTATATAAATGAGTATAGTATGGTTTTGGATTAGAATATGAAAAAAAAAAGCCCCGCATTACTGCGAGGCTTTTCTAAAAATATGGGAAAATATTATTTCTCTCCTTTTTCCATCTTCGCTTTCAATTCAGCCAAGATGTCGTTGTTATCACCTAAAGTAGAGGTCTGGCTATTGTTGTTGTTAGAAGAAACAGCATCGCTTGCCGCTTTCGCATTTTTCTCTTCTTCCTCACGGAAGATGGCTGTGTGCGAAGCTACAACCCTCTTGAATTCTTTGTTGAATTCGATAACTTTGAAATCAGCTACTTCGCCTTTTTTCAATTTCTTTCCGTCTTCTTTTTCAAGGTGACGTGAAGGGATGAAAGCAACGATGTCATCACCGAATTCTACAGTAGCGCCTTTGTCAACGATTTCTGAGATAGTCCCGTTGTGAACAGTGCCCACAGCGAATGAATCCTCATACTTGTCCCAAGGGTTTGCCTGAGTCTGTTTGTGACCTAAAGACAGTTTACGTCCGTCAACATCCAGCTCCAATACCACCACCTCAAGTTTTTCGCCAACGCTTACAAACTCAGATGGGTGCTTGATTTTCTTAGTCCATGACAAGTCAGAGATATAGATTAATCCATCAATTCCTTCTTCCAATTCTACGAATACACCGAAGTTTGTGAAGTTACGAACGATACCTGTGTGTTTAGAACCTACAGGGTATTTCGCTGTGATATCAGTCCATGGATCTTGTGACAATTGCTTGATACCCAAAGACATCTTACGGTCTTCGCGATCCAAAGTAAGGATAACCGCTTCAACAGTATCACCCACTTTTACGAAATCCTGAGCTGAACGCAGGTGCGTAGACCATGACATTTCAGAAACGTGGATCAAACCTTCAACACCTTCAGCTACTTCGATAAATGCACCGTAATCAGCGATAACGACTACTTTACCATTTACTTTATCACCTACTTTAAGGTTGGCATCAAGTGCATCCCATGGGTGGGCGTTCAATTGTTTTAAACCAAGTTGGATTCTTGTTTTCTCGTCATCGAAATCAAGGATTACCACGTTCAGTTTCTGGTCTAATTCAAGAACTTCACTTGGGTGATTGATTCTTGACCATGAAAGGTCAGTGATGTGGATCAATCCGTCAACACCGCCAAGGTCAATGAATACTCCGTAAGAAGTGATGTTTTTCACAACTCCTTCAAGTACCTGTCCTTTTTGTAACTGACCGATGATTTCTTTTTTCTGTACTTCAATATCCGCTTCGATAAGCGCTTTGTGAGAAACCACAACGTTTTTGAATTCGTGGTTGATTTTCACTACTTTGAATTCCATCATTTTGTTTACATACTGATCGTAATCACGGATTGGTTTTACGTCAATTTGTGAACCCGGAAGGAACGCCTCAATTCCGAAAACGTCAACAATCATACCGCCTTTAGTTCTGCATTTTACAAAACCGTTTACGATTTCCCCTGTTTCGTTTGCGTTGATTACGCGATCCCATGCTTTGATCGTACGTGCTTTTCTGTGTGACAGCACCAACTGACCTGTCTTGTCCTCACGGATGTCAATCAATACTTCAACTTTGTCACCTACTTTCAGGTTTGGATTGTAACGGAATTCGTTCAGAGAGATAACTCCTTCAGATTTCGCGTTGATGTCAACAATAGCGTCACGGTCAGTGATCCTTACTACAACACCTTCCACTACCTCTTCCTGATCTGTTGAGATGAAAGTCTTGTCTACCAATTCTTCGAATTCCTGTAGGTTTTTTTCGTCAACAGCATCAATTCCTTCCTGGAAGTTGTGCCAGTTAAAGTTCTCTAAAAATTCCGCTTGTGTTTTTGTTTGTTCAGACATGCTGATAAAAAATTTGTATTCTGTATCCCTGCGTTGCTTAAGATAAAAATATCAGAAGTGTTTTTTTAAATAAAGTTCAGTACCTAAAGGGCAACGCTTCTCTTCCAAAAGGTGCGCAAAATTACAACTTTATTTTTGATTTGCAAATAGTTGCAGATTCAAATACGATAAAATTTACTTAAAATGAAAACATTGATTTTCAGGAGCATCACGATGGAACTTCTCAGGATTCATCTGCCCGCTGTCCGCTATATCTTTTTATGGCTAAAGAAGCCATAAAAAGGATGCCGCTCCCATCGGGGCTAGGATTTCGCACCCAACTTCCATCAAATAAGAAACCCTTTCGGTTTAAGGAAAGGGCTTCGTATTTCATATTAGTGAGCAATCTCCGCTACATCTTCCGGCACGTGTTTGTGCTTAAACATCAGACCGAATGCCACAGCAATAATTAAAGCATAAATCGCAAACGAAAACCATATGCCGTGCCAGTCTTTAAACCCCTCTGCAGCCGTGAAATATTTCTGGATTGCATAACCACTGATTGAACTTCCCAATATGGCCCCGAAGCCATTGGTCATCATCATGAAAAGCCCTTGGGCGGAAGACCTAATTTTTGAATCTGTTGAGGTCTCTACAAACAACGATCCTGATATGTTAAAGAAATCAAATGCCATACCATAGATGATATTGGATGAGACGATGAAAATCAAACCAATAATTTCAGGGCTTCCAAAGGAGAAAAACCCAAATCGCAACACCCATGCAATCATACTTATCATAATAACGCGTTTTATTCCGAATCGCTTTAAAAAGAATGGAATCGCCAGAATGAATAACGTTTCTGAAATTTGAGAAATCGAAATGATAATGGTAGAATACTTCACTACAATAGAATCAGCGTATTCAGGAATATTTTGAAAATCCTTAAGGTAAGTATCGCCATACATATTTGTTAATTGCAACGCAGCCCCCAAAAACATGGAAAAAAAGAAAAACATCGCCATCTTTCTTTCCTTAAACAACTTAAACGCGTCTAATCCAAGTTTCTGCGCTAACGTAGCATCCTTGCTGATTAAACGTTGCGGAGGGCATTTCGGCAGCGTGAAAGAATAAACGCCCAGGCATACCGCGCCAATTCCGGCAAAATAAAATTGATTGGCATTCAGCGAATTATGAAAGAAAGACGCAACTGATTCGCCGAATTCCTTACCGAAGGCTATCGGCGAAAAGCTGTCACTAAAAATATTGGTAATCCACATGGCGGCAATGAAACCAATTGTTCCCCATACCCTAATCGGCGGAAAAACCTTAATTACATCATAATTATTGTCCTTAAGTAGTTTGTAAGAAATTGAATTGGAGAGCGAAATCGTTGGCATGTAAAAACACATTCCCGCTAGTAAAACCCAGAAGAACTGTACCGGATCGTCAAGTTGTGCCAGATAAAAAAGGCTCACACCGTAAAGTATTTGCAAAATCCCATAGAGCTTTTCAACGTTCATCCATTTATCTGCGATGATTCCCATCAGCGCAGGCATAAAGATTGATGCAATCCCAAGAGTTGAAAAAACAGCCCCAAATTCTTCTCCGGACCATTTCTTGAAAGCAAAACCGTAAGTTCCCAGGGTAGTAAGCCACGCACCCCATACAAAAAACTGCAGGAAACTCATGACCGTAAGCCTAAACTTTATACTCATATTAAATTAGTTTTTGGTTGATTAATAAACAGCCTGTAAAACTAACATTAAAAATGAGATGCGCAAATTAGAAAATGTGATAATTAGAAAATTAGATAATGACTGGAATGAGATACTAATCTTTGGAATTAATAAGCACACCATTTTATAGACAACGCATAGCATTATGTAATTATCTCATTGACTAATTTTCTAATTCCCTCACGAGTCCAAGCACCGTTTCAAACTGCTCCTGACGCGTCAGATCAGAATTGTCAATTTCATGCGCCCCGTCAGCTTTTACCAATGGCGAATCATCGCGGTGGGTATCAATGTAATCGCGCTCTTCAACGTTTTTGAGGACTTCGTTATAAGAAACGCTGTCGCCTTTGGCTTTCAATTCATCATAACGTCTTTGGGCGCGGGTGGCGGCGCTCGCCGTCATGAATATCTTTAATTCGGCATCGGGAAAAACAACCGTGCCGATGTCGCGTCCGTCCATCACGATGCCTTTATCTTTGCCCATTTGCTGTTGCTGCTCGACGAGTTTGGCACGTACTTCAGATACTTCCGCGACTTTACTTACAAATCCTGACACTTCAATCGTGCGGATTTCCTTTTCCACATTGACATCATTGAGGTACATTTCTCCAAATCCCAGTTCCGCATTAAAAACGAAATGCAATTTGATATACGGAAGGCTCGCAATCAAAGTGTCCTTATCAAAAAACTCCTTGTCGATATAACCGTTCTGCATCGCAAAATACGCCACAGCACGATACATCGCACCGGTATCCACATAAACATAACCCAAATGTTTGGCAAGCTGTTTTGCAATAGTACTTTTTCCGGTAGATGAGAAGCCGTCAATGGCGATGGTAATTTTTTTCATTTTTTTGTTTTATGAGTGCCAGAGTGCAAAACTACTGCAGCAATTCTTAATTCATAATTCTTAATTCTCAATCCTCATCCCCAAAATTAATCGTCAATCCAAACAAGCTTGTATTGGCCGCCAAGGTATATCGTGAATAAGAATAATCAAATTTCAGCTTGTTGATCTTTAAGCCAAACCCTACGGAAATCCCTGAGAAATTTCGCTGTTCCAGCAACCGCAGCTCTTCTGCCCTCCTGAAATTATACCCTACACGCAGGTTAAAACCTTTCTTCGGGAACAATTCTGCACCAAGAATCACGTGGCGCAATGCATTGTTAAAGATCGATACCTTTTCCGGGGTCGAACCACCATCAATCGAACCTTCTGCACGCGCCGGGTTCGAAAAGGCAATCTGCCATTGTTGTAAATTTTCCAATGTCACATGCCAGCGGATGGGCACATTTTCCATTTCCTGTGATACGCCAAACATCACTTCCAATGGCAATTTCTCACGTGTTCCGGCATAAGTCGTAATTTGAGTACCGATATTCCGGATGACAAACGCCCAGTTTACATCGTTATCCTCATCGATATACAGCGCACCCAAATCGACTGCGGCACCAAATGAATTATAGGTTTCCAGCGTCGACGAAATCAGTTTGGCATTTGCACCTACATAAAAATCCGAAAAAGGAATATTATACGCATATCCAAACGAAAGCGCAATTTCACTTCCCGTAAAGTCCGAAGTCCTGTTGCCATTTTCATCCGTCCCTTCAAAAGTGCCGTAATTCACATAGTTTATTCCGCCATGAAATGTCTGTACATGCCGGTCATACGTATACGCATACGCCGCCGTGCCATACGTGACTTCCCCGAAATAACTGCCGTAATTCAGCGACAATCGATTGTCCATTTCAGGATTTATAGTCGCGGGATTAAAAAACGCCTGGTTTACGTCATAATCATACAATGTCAATACTTTACCCCCCAATGCAGATTGCCTCGGCGAGGTCACCAGGCTCAAAAACTGGTAAACCGATTTTCCGCCTATCTGACCAAAGGAAACAGCAGAGATAAGAAATAAAATGCAGGTAAGTCGGTTTTTAAACATGAATGCAGTAGTAAATGCTGTACTATAACGCAGCTGCGAAGATATTATTTTTTTGGAGAAGAAAGAATCAAGAGTCAGGAAGAAAGATAATAGACAAAAGATAATAGCCGAATCCATACAAACTGTTGGCTGCTGCCACTGCGACTTTTTTGGGCGTGCCGGCGGCTTTAGACCTAAAAACCGCATTATGCATACATCCTGCCGCCGTCGGGCTGTACGCTGCAATCTTTTTACCATTCCGCAGGCTCCATTGCAAAAAGGATTTCCGCTTCCATCCCTCACGCAGCATCCGCGGAGCATCACCAATCATTTCCAATAAAAAAGCCGGAAAAACTCCCGGCCTCATTATTAATTGTCAATTGTCAATTACAAAGTCTTCGCATTCTTCACCTTCTCATCAAGGATGGCAATCTTCAACACCTCGCTCATTTCCTTAACATAATGGAAAGTCAGTCCTTCGATATAATCTTTTTTGATCTCATCGACATCACTCTTATTTTCATGACACATGATGATCTCCTTGATGTTGGCGCGTTTGGCAGCGAGTATTTTCTCTTTGATACCGCCTACAGGAAGTACTTTTCCGCGCAGCGTAATCTCTCCTGTCATGGCCAGGCTTTTCCTGATTTTCTTCTGCGTAAAAACTGAAACCAATGACGTGAGCATTGCAATTCCGGCACTGGGCCCGTCTTTTGGGGTTGCCCCTTCCGGAATGTGTATGTGCAGGTTGTACTTGGGCAGTATCTCGGGATCTATGCCCAGTTTTTCGGCATTGGCCTTGATGTATTCGAGTGCAATCGTAGCCGATTCCTTCATGACGGTACCTAAATTCCCCGTCATGGTCATCGACCCTTTTCCTTTTGAAATCAGTGATTCAATAAATAATATATCCCCACCAACGCTCGTCCATGCCAACCCTGTTACGACTCCGGCAACATCATTGTTTTCCGATTTGTCGCGCTGCATTTTCGGTACACCCAGGATGGCCACGATGTCGGCGTCTGTAACCTTCACATTGTATTCTTCCTCCATGGCAACCGATTTGGCAGCATGGCGGATAACCTGTGCAATTTTATTTTCAAGGTTCCTTACACCGGACTCACGCGTATAGCCTTCTACTATTTTCTCCAATTGCTTCTTCCCGATGGTAAGCTGTTTGGAATTCAATCCATGGGCAATAAGCTGCTTTGGAAACAAATGCTGTTTTGCTATTTCCACTTTTTCCTCAATCGTATAACCCGACATCTTGATCACTTCCATCCTGTCGCGCAGGGCAGGCTGGATGGCACTCAGGTTATTCGAGGTGGCGATGAACATGATCTTTGACAAATCATACCCCATTTCAAGGAAGTTATCATAAAAATCACTGTTCTGCTCAGGATCCAGCACTTCCAGTAACGCTGAGGAAGGGTCACCCTGATTGCTGTTCGACAGTTTATCGATCTCATCCAGTACAAAAACCGGATTGGATGTGCCTGCTTTCTTAATACTTTGGATAATACGCCCCGGCATGGCTCCAATATAAGTTTTCCTGTGTCCGCGGATTTCCGCTTCGTCACGCAAACCGCCAAGCGAAATCCTGACATATTCTCGTCCCAAAGCTTCCGCAACAGATTTCCCGATCGAGGTCTTCCCTACTCCCGGAGGCCCTGTAAGGCACAAAATCGGGGATTTCATATCGTTACGCAGTTTCAGTACGGCAAGGTGCTCTATCATTCTTTTCTTGACGTCTTCGAGTCCGAAATGGTCGCGGTCCAGTACTTCCTGGGCACGCTTCAGGTTAAAATTATCTTTCGAATACTCATTCCATGGCAGTTCCAGGAACAGCTCCAGGTAATTCCTTTGTATCCCGAAATCAGGTGCCTGCGGATTCATGCGCTGCATCTTGGACAATTCCTTATCGAAGTGCTTTTGCGTCTTTTCATCCCATTTTTTGGATTTGGCCTTTTGGCGCATGTCGTCAATTTCCTCCTCATGCGATACGCCACCCAGTTCTTCCTGTATGGTTTTCATCTGCTGGTGCAGGAAATATTCCCGTTGCTGCTGGTCAAGATCGAAACGTACCTTGGATTGGATGTCATTTTTGAGCTCAAGCTTCTGCAACTCGATATTCATGAATTTCAACGTAGCCAATGCCCGGTCCTTGAGGTTATTTATGGCCAGTAAATCCTGTTTTTCCCTTACCGAAAGGTTCATGTTGGAAGACACAAAGTTCACCAGGAACGACTGACTTTCAATATTTTTTATAGCAAAAGTTGCCTCTGTAGGGATGTTCGGACTTTCCTGAATAATCTGTGTAGCAAGTTCCTTTAACGATTCGATAATGGCTGAAAATTCCTTTTCACCCGGCTTAGGGCGTTCTTCGGGTACTTCTTTAATTGTGGCTTTTAAATAGGGTAACTCATCCGTTACGGCATCAATCTCAAAACGCTTCTTTCCCTGAAGTATGACGGTAATATTGCCATCGGGCATTTTAAGGACACGCAGAATCTTCGCAACCGTACCAATCTTATTGATATCATTCTGGGAAGGATCCTCAACCTCTTCATTGATCTGGGATACCACACCAATAATCTTATTGCTGTTATTGGCATCGTTGATCAGCCTGATGGACTTATCCCTTCCGGCGGTAATCGGAATGACCACACCGGGGAACAGCACGGTATTGCGTAATGGAAGTATCGGAAGTGTAGAGGGCAGTTCCTCGTTAAGCATCTCCTCTTCGTCTTCGGCGGTTAAAAGCGGGATTAAATCTGCTTCAGAATCCAAGTCCTGAAGTGACAATTTGTCAAGGGTAGTGATTTTATGGCTGGACATATATAATTTAAGTCATTTTGTCATTAGCTGAAAACAATTGCAATGGCAAATTTATTGTTTATAATCTTTTATGTTTCTGAGCATCAGATAAAATTGCGTTAAAATTTTATACTGACAATAGTAGTGAGGCAATGATTGTGCCAAAAAAAATCCCGGACATTGCCGGGATATGTTATCAGGACGGTATTTCTTTTACAAGTCTACACTAAAGCTGCCCTGCGTCACCTGATGGGTTCCCAGTGTGGTGTCAAAAACCGTAAACTGGAAGGTCCCTGTGGCATGCGTAGCGGTCAGCGTCGTGATCGTGATTGTACCTGCGTTGGCCTTGAACTGATCGTCATTTTCATCAGTATAAATACCCTGCACCACATCTGTAGCAAGATCACCTGTAATCGTATAGGTTCCCGGAGTAATACCCTCCTTGAAGTTGACATTGAGTACGGCCTGGTTTGCGTTCTGGCCTGTGATACTTATCCAATCCGCGTTGTTAACGCTGACAAATGCGCTGGCAATCAGGTTTGCGTTAAAGTCAGTGCCATCTACCTTAGCGAGGAAAA
>CALRKC020000041.1:0-10571 GCA_943367895.1 Erythrobacter sanguineus
ACAGCTTATCAATGGACGGGACCAAACGGTTTCACATCATCCGACCAAAACCCAGTGATATTAAACGCTAACAGTTCACACAGCGGACAATATTTTTGTGCAGTGACCGGTACCGGCGACTGCGACAATACATTATCTGTGCCGGTAATGGTTGGAGACATCGTAAAACCCGTTCCCGTATTTACTACATTACCTAGTATAACAGGTGATTGCAACACAACCGTTACTGCACCGTCCGCGACTGACAATTGTGCCGGAAATATTACCGGAACCACAACCGATCCACTACAGTACAACACTCCGGGGACGTATACGATACATTGGTCTTACAATGACGGAAACGGAAATATCGAGACACAGGAACAAATCATCACAATAACTCCCGTAAACTTGCCCGAAGCTTTATCACCACAGCAATTCTGTATACAACAGCATGCTACATTGAGTTCATTGACCATAACCGGAGAGGGAATAAAATGGTACGATATGAATAATGCAGGGAGTCTTATTGCTCCTTCAGCCTTACTTGTCAATGGCATGACTTATTATGCATCACAAACGATTAATGGTTGCGAGAGCCTCCGTATTCCTGTTACGGTTACAATCTATGATACACCAACCCCAACCGGAACATCACCACAGACATTTTGCTCTACACAACAGGCAACACTCAGCAGCCTCACAGTTAACGGCAGCAATCTAGTCTGGTATGATTCCGCTTCAGGAACCAATACTTTACCTGTCAACACAATACTTGCTAATGGCGTTACTTATTTTGGCACCCAAACCGGGAACGGTTGTGAAAGCGTTGCACGCCTTGCGATTACGGTCAATCTTATCAATACATTGAATGCTTCAAGCCATGCCAAAACGATTTGTGACGAAGGCAATGACGGATTTGAATCCATAGATTTGTCGTCTTTCAACCAAATATTAATAGCAGATACGGCCAATTGCACTTTTGAATATTATACTTCCGAAACGGCGGCTCAAAATCAGGATACAGCTTCGTTAGTTCCTTCTGTAACTGATTTTCACCTTGAAACAGGATCAACTCAGTTGTTTGTCAGGATTACTTCCTCCAATGGATGTTCTCAAATCGTAACGCTCTCACTAACCCTCGTCAGTAAACCTGTTATACCAATTACGGATATTGTACCCATCTGTGTCGGCAATAGTATTAAAATAGATGCCGGCGCAGGATTTGGTAGTTATTTGTGGTCTGACAATACTACTTCACGTTACCTCACAGTTTCCACAGCAGGCGATTATTCAGTAACCACGACAAATATATACGGAACGGTGTCCTGCTCTTCAATTAAGAGTTTTAAAGTCGTACTTTCAGATATCGCGGTGATAACAGGTATTGATATTCATGATTGGGCATCAAACGAAAACAGCATCAATGTAAATGTAAATGGATCAGGCGATTATGAGTACTCCGTTGATGGAATAAATTTTCAGAACAACAATCTATTTACGGGTCTTGCGGCCGGTGTATATACGGTTTATGTCAGGGATAAAAATGGTTGCGGAATTTCAAAGGATGATGTTTACCTGATGATGTACCCATTGTTTTTCACTCCCAATGGGGATGGGATTAATGATACCTGGGCCATTAAATGTGCCTATTTTGAAAAGGGTATACAGGTATTTATTTTTGATCGATACGGAAAGCTGCTGACGGTGCTGGATAATACCAATACCTGGGACGGAAAACATAACGGTAAAAATTTGCCTGCCGATGACTATTGGTTCACTGCAAAACTAAACAGCGGCAAAGAATATAGTGGCCATTTCTCGCTTAAAAGGTAGTTTCCTGTAAAAATTCGGTTTATATTTTACAAAGCTGTAGACCACTACTAGCTGCGACCGACTACTAAACAAAAAACCCGCCTTACAGCGGGTTTCATTGTTTATGCAGGTTCTTCCATTTTAAAATCATCCATAAAGGCCGTCGTATAATCTCCGGCGACATATCTCGGATCATCCATTAATTGCCTGTGGAAAGGAATCGTCGTCTTGATGCCTTCAATCACGAATTCATCCAATGCCCTTTTCATCTTATTTATCGCTTCCTGACGCGTCTGTGCAGTCGTAATCAGCTTCGCAATCATCGAATCATAATTCGGCGGAATTGAGTATCCTGCGTAAACGTGAGTATCCAGACGTACACCATGCCCACCCGGAGCATGCAGTGTAGTGATCTTGCCCGGAGACGGACGGAAGTCATTATAAGGATCTTCTGCATTAATCCTGCACTCAATAGAATGCAATTGTGGCAGATAATTCTTTCCTGAAATCGGCACACCGGCAGCTACAAGTATTTGCTCACGGATCAGGTCATAATCAATCACCTGTTCAGTGATTGGATGCTCCACCTGAATACGCGTATTCATTTCCATGAAATAGAAATTACGGTGCTTGTCGACCAGGAATTCTACGGTTCCTGCGCCTTCATAGCGGATGAATTCCGCAGCTTTAACGGCAGCTTCTCCCATATTAAGACGCAATTCATCGGTCATAAACGGAGATGGCGTTTCTTCAGTAAGTTTCTGGTGCCTTCTCTGTACAGAGCAGTCCCTTTCAGACAGGTGACAGGCTTTCCCGTAAGAATCACCCACAACCTGGATTTCAATATGTCTTGGTTCTTCAATCAGTTTTTCAAGGTACATGCCATCATTCCCAAAAGCGGCAGCAGATTCCTGACGTGCACTTTCCCACGCTTTCAGCAGGTCTTCTTCCTTCCAGACCGCACGCATTCCTTTTCCACCACCACCGGCAGTAGCTTTCAGCATGACTGGGAAACCGAACTCCCTGGCCAGCTTCAGTGCTTCGTCATAAGACTCCAAAATTCCGACAGAGCCCGGTACACAAGGCACGCCTGCAGCAATCATGGTTGCTTTGGCGGAAGCCTTATCGCCCATACGATCAATCATTTCAGGACTTGCACCGATAAACTTGATGCCGTGTTCCTGACAGATTTTCGAGAATTTTGCGTTTTCAGAAAGGAAACCGTAGCCCGGATGTATCGCGTCGGCGTTGGTAATTTCCGCAGCGGCGATTATATTGGACATTTTAAGGTACGACAAATTGCTTGGAGGAGGCCCGATACAGACCGCTTCATCGGCAAACTTCACATGCAGGCTTTCCGCATCGGCAGTAGAATACACGGCAACAGTCTTGATGCCCATCTCCCTGCAGGTCCTGATTACACGAAGTGCAATCTCACCACGGTTTGCTATAAGTATTTTTTTAAACATCTCTTTAGTTTTAGAAATTACAAATTCAAAACACCAAATTCCAATTCCAATTCAGATTTGGATTTTGGAATTTAATTATTGGAATTTTAAAATTAAGATGGATCTACCAGGAATAATGGCTGATCGAATTCAACCGGTGACATATCGTCTACCAGGATTTTCACGATCTTACCGGAAACCTCTGATTCGATTTCGTTGAAAAGTTTCATCGCTTCGATCACACAAAGTACTTCGCCTTTTTTGATTGCCGTACCTACCTCAACAAACGTAGGCTTGTCCGGAGCTGGTTTCCTGTAGAATGTTCCGATGATCGGAGACTTGATCGTGATGTATTTCGAAGATTCGTCAGCGGCCGGAGCTGCTGCAGCCGGAGCGGCAGGGGCGGCCGGAGCCTGTGGCAATTGTGCCTGCGGAGCAGCCTGTTGCAACATACCCTGTGGCGGCATCTGAACATAAGTGGTTTCAGGAACACTTCCTTCCAAAGTGGTCTTAATGGTGATTTTTACATCATCCATTTCCAGTTTCACTTCAGCAACTCCTGAATTGGCCACAAATTTAATCAGGCTCTGAATTTCTTTTAAATCCATAATATAGTCGTTTTAGTTAATCAGTTATCGTTTGTTTTAATATGCCCATTTTAAATAAATCGATCCCCAGGTAAATCCGCCGCCAAAAGCAGCAAAAATAAGGTTATCGCCTTTTTTGAACCGGTCCTCAAAATCGCTAAGCAATAACGGCAGCGTTCCGGAAGTCGTGTTGCCATATTTGTGGATATTCACCAGCACCTTCTCTTCCTCCACACCCATCCTGGACGCTGTGGCATCAATAATCCTTTTGTTGGCCTGGTGTGCGACAAGGAAATCAACATCGTCTTTACTGAGATTGTTGCGCTCCATGATTTTTTCGCTCACATCAGCCATTCCGGAAACGGCGTGCTTGAAAACCGTTTTTCCGTCCTGGAATACAAAATGCTGCCTGTTTTCAACTGTTTCCTTTGATGCCGGAAGAATTGATCCGCCCGCATCGATCTTGAGGTATTCCCTGCCGATGCCATCGGATCTCAGGTACTCATCCTGTAAGCCAAGACCTTCATGGTTTGGCTCAAACAAAACAGCACCTGCGCCATCCCCAAAGATGATGCAGGTGGCCCTGTCTGTATAATCTATAATCGATGACATTTTATCCGCCCCGATCACCAGCACTTTCTTATATCGTCCTGACTGGATATAGGCGGCGGCGGTCGACATTCCGTAAAGGAACCCGGAACAGGCGGCCTGTAAGTCATAAGCGAACGCGTTTACCGCGCCAATCTGACTGGCTACATATACCGCTGTAGACGCCACCGGCAAATCAGGTGTTGTAGTGGCTACAATCACCATATCAATTTCCGCCGGGTTTACATGCTTTCTGGAGAAAAGGTTTTCCGCCGCTTTGATGGCAAGAAAAGAAGTGCCGAGGCCTTCCCCTTTGAGTATTCTTCTTTCCTTGATACCGGTCCTGGAAGTAATCCATTCGTCATTGGTATCAACCATCGTTTCCAGTACTTTATTTGACAGTACGAAATCCGGGACATAGCCCCCAACTGCAGTAATAGCGGCTGTTATTGTGTTCATAGGGTTCAATTATTTTCTTTCAAAAACTAAAGTTTTAAAAGAGGTGGAAATTACAAAAAAATTTCCAAACCTGTTAAGTATTTTTAAGATCTTGATTCAGAAATGTCAATTTCAAAATTCCAGATTCCATACGGATATTGGGATTTTGAATTTCGTTATTGAAATTTAAAATTTGGCACAACAAAAAAACTCCCACAAGGTGAGAGTTCGTATCTTTTATACCGAAAAAGTATTAGGCAACAGCAACTGATTTGTCAATAACAACCTGTCCTCTGTAGTACATTTTCCCTTCATGCCAGTAAGCCCTGTGGTATAAATGCGCTTCTCCTGTTACAGGACATGTAGCGATTGTAGCAACGGTTGCTTTGTAGTGTGTTCTTCTCTTATCTCTTCTTGTTTTGGAGACTTTTCTCTTAGGATGTGCCATTTTACTATATTATTTATCCGTTAATAGTTGTTTTAATTTATCCCAGCGGGGATCTGTATTTTCTTCTTTTGCTTCCACCGTCTTAGCGTCCTTAACGCTCATTTCCTTCAGCTTCTCCAGCGCCTCCGATTTCAGGGTGCCGTCCTTAATCCCGGGATGAACCCGTTTTAAGGGAATTGACAGCACAATTAATTCGTAAATATATTGTGAGAGGTCAATCTGGTGCTCGCCATGTGGCAGAATCAACAGTTCTTCATTATCGTTATTGAATTCGTCACCAAACTGTACTACCAGCCTCAGTTTTCCTTTTACAGGAAGATCAAACATCTCCCCGGTGGAATCACAGGGAACATGGACCGTCCCCTTGTGCCTGAAATTAAGCTCCAGCATCGTGCTTTTCTTCTCGAGTACAACATTTACCTTAATGTCGCAGCTTTCAAAGTCATCATATTCATACGCGGCAAAGAACGATTTATCTATCTGATATTCAAATTGGTGTTTTCCTAACTTTAATCCTATAAAAGGAATTAAAAACTCATTCAACTTTTTCATCGTAACCTCAATTTGACCCAATCCTGAAATTCAAAACGGGTGTGCAAAGATATAAATTTATCGCAATAACAAAAGGGTTATAAACATTTTTTTGTTTATAAGTGCTTTTCCTTTGTTTTCAATGGTTTTTTGCTGATTTCCGCGTATTGGTGTCTCGCATTATAAATGTCAATCGCCAGATAAACAGCCTCCTTAAACGAATTATAGTCGGCTTTGTCTTTCCCGGCGATGTCATAAGCAGTGCCATGATCGGGCGAAGTCCGAATCTTGTTCAGTCCCGCGGTATAATTTACACCATTCCCAAACGAAAGCGTCTTAAACGGCACCAGCCCCTGATCATGATACGCCGCAATCACCGCATCAAACTTCTCATACTGCCCGCTGCCAAAGAATCCATCAGCGGGATAGGGTCCAAAAACCATAGTCCCTTTTTCGAACATCCTTTTAATCACCGGCCGGATAATCATCTCATCTTCTTTCCCGATAACGCCGCCGTCTCCGGCATGGGGATTTAATCCCAACACGGCAATTTTCGGTTTGTTGATACTGAAATCCTGTATCAGCGACTGCTTAACGGTTTCTATCTTCTGCCTAATCAGTGCTTCGGTTAAATGCGAGGCGACTTCGTTTACCGGAACATGATCCGTCAGCAAGCCCACACGCAGGTTGTCATGCACCATCAGCATCAGGGCGTTGCCTTCCAGTTCTTTTGCCAGATAATCGGTGTGCCCGGGAAATTTGAATTCTTCGGATTGTATGTTGTATTTATTAATCGGTGCGGTCACCAATACATCGACCAGGCCGTCTTTAAGCGCATTCGTAGCAGCAACAAACGACTTGATCGCATACTCTCCCACAATCGGATCGTTTACACCATAAGCCAATTCAATATTCTCCCGCCATACGTTCAGCACATTAATCTTTCCTGTCAAGACCTGTTCCAGTTTGTCAATGCCATGAAACGGCGCGGTAGATTCAAAACTTTTGCGCAAATGGGAAAGCGTCTTTACGTTTGCAAAAATCACCGGCGTACACATCTCCAGCATGCGGTTGTCCTCGAAGGTCTTGAGTACGATTTCGCTCCCAATTCCGTTAAGGTCCCCGATAGAAATGCCGACAATGATATTTTCTGCTTTTTTCATGGTATTTATTGCTAATTTTGAACTGCAAATCTAAGTAAAATAAACCACAAATGTTTACAGGAATTATTGAATCCATAGGCATTGTCCGTGAACTGAAAAAAGACAACGACAACCTCCATATTACCGTTTCAGCCGCCATTACCAATGAGTTAAAGATTGACCAAAGCGTTTCCCATAACGGTGTTTGCTTAACCGTCGTCGGGATAAATGCCGATGAATATACCGTAACCGCCATCCGCGAAACCTTAGACAAGACCAACCTCTCCGACTGGAACGAGGGCGATTCCGTTAACCTCGAGCGCGCCATGAAGCTCGGAGACCGGCTTGACGGCCACATTGTGCAGGGTCACGTCGACCAGACCGCCACCTGTACTGCAATAGAAAGCGCAAACGGCAGCTGGTATTATACGTTCGAATATGACCCTTCGCATAACAACATCACCATTGAGAAAGGCTCCATCACCGTCAATGGTGTCAGTCTTACGGTAGTGAATTCAAACAGGAGCAGCTTCAGTGTAGCCATCATTCCGTACACTTACGAACATACTAATTTTAAGGACTTTCATATCGGCACGCGCGTCAATCTCGAGTTTGATGTCATCGGCAAATATGTCTCCAGGCTGCACGCCCTTACAATTTAATCCGAATTTCACCGTTTCCATCCCTAAAAACAAATCCACATGAAAAAAATCATTACCCTGTTCTTATTGGCAACCTGTATTTGTTATGCACAGGACGAACGCCCGGACATCTTCTCCCGAAAGCATGAAGTAAAAGTCGGCGCCATCAAGCTTCTGGCGGGCCCCATTTTCGAGGGCACTTATGAGTACATCCAGAACCGCGATTTTACTTTTGGTGTTTCGCTGCTGGGCAACCTTGATAAAGGAAATGACTACTATGAAGATTTTTCCGTGACCCCATTTGCGCGTTTCTATTTTCAGGAAACAAAAGAGTTTGGCGCTAAGGGATTTTTTGTCGAAGGTTTTGCGAAATATTCCTCCGGAAGAAATACCGCCGATGATTGGGTCGATGAAGAGTCGGAAAAATACACTGCAGCTGCCTTAGGCATCTCGCTGGGCAAAAAATGGATCAACCGCACCGGTTTCGTATTCGAAGTCCTGGTGGGCGTCGGCCGCACTTTAGGCAACTCTGATGCTGCCCCGGATGCTATTTTCCGCGGGGACCTTAATTTAGGGTACCGATTCTAGGAAGGTGCAGGGTACAGCGTTTTGACATTCCGTATATAATGCATTTACGCCCTTTTTCGTCCTTCATTCCTGAATCACAGACCCTGAACCTTGCACCCTGAACCCTGTACCTCCTTCTAAAACTGGTTGGTATCTAAAAAGACGCGCATACCAAATCGTTACCTTTACCAAAACGATTTTGTATGCGCTATTTTACCTTACTCCTCTGTTCCCTTTTTTCATTGCTTGCCACCGCACAACAGCGCAGCCACATCAATTTTGATGAAGGCTGGAAATTCCATTTCGGGCATGCGGCCAATGCCGAAAAAGATTTCAATTACAGCATTGCCGCCTCCTTTTCCAAATCGGGAAAATCGACCGGGACAGCAATTGATCCCAAATTCATCGATACAGCCTGGGCCAAAGTGGATTTGCCGCACGACTGGGCCGTAGCGCTTCCGTTCGTCAATGTCGACAATTTTGACGTACAGTCGCATGGCTACAAACCTGTTGGCGGGTTATTTCCCGAAACCAGCATCGGGTGGTACCGAAAGCACTTTACCGTCGCCAGATCAGAGGAAGGGAAGCGTTTTGACATACAGTTCGACGGGATATTCCGCGATGCAGCGATCTGGGTCAACGGTTTTTATTTAGGCAACAACAAAAGCGGCTACGTTGGTGAACATTACGATATTACAGACGTCCTGAAGTTTGGTGAGGACAACGTCATCACCGTTCGCGTCGATGCCACACAATACGAAGGCTGGTTCTACGAGGGGGCCGGGATTTACCGCCACACCTGGTTAAACAGTTACGAAAACGTCCATATCGTGCATGATGGTATTTTCGCTTCCGCAGATTATACTCCGGGTAAACTGTCGCTGACCGTAGCTACCGAAACCACCAACGAGGGCTTCAGCCCGGCCACTTACAGTATTTCTTATTACGTAAAGGACCGCCTGGGCAGGACCGTGTGGAAATCGGGTTCAGAAACGGTGAAGCTGGCCGTCAATTAAACAAAAACGACGAGACAAACCGTAAAAACGCCTTCTCCCGTAATGTGGTCACTGGAAAACCCATACCTGTACCGCATTTATGTTGAAATAAGACAAAACGGAAAACTTGTTGACAGGCAAACCGTCAAATTCGGATTTCGGGAAATCGAGATCAGGGCCGATGGTGTTTACCTGAACAAAAAATACATTAAGCTTTTCGGCACCAATAACCACCAGGACCACGCCGGTATCGGGAGTGCGCTGCCCGACTATATGCAGTACTACCGCATCAGCCTGTTGAAAAACATGGGATGCAATGCCTACCGCGCAAGCCACAACGCCCCGACGCCCGAACTGCTTGATGCCTGCGACAGCCTCGGGATGCTCGTCCTCGATGAACAGCGGCTGCTGAACAGTGGTAAGGAATCGCGCGACCAATTTACCCGATTGCTGAAACGCGACCGCAACCACCCGTCCGTATTCCTGTGGAGCATCGGGAATGAGGAGGGCATGATCCAGGCGAATGAAACGGGGCGCAAAATTGCAGCGACCTTATTGGCACAACAAAAACAATATGACCCAACACGAACCAGTACGTATGCCGCAGATTTACCAAACGTCTATAAAGGGGTCAACGAGGTGATTCCTGTCCGCGGATTCAATTACCGGCAGTTTGATGTGGCGGCCTACCACAAGGACCATCCGTTGCAACCGATCATCGGGACCGAAATGGGCAGCACCGTGACCACAAGGGGGATTTATGAGAAGGATACCATTCGTGCGTATGTTCCCGATCAGGACATCACGGCACCCTGGTGGGCCAGCACGGCGGAAACCTGGTGGAAGCTGGCTGCAGATAACAAGTTCTGGCTGGGCGGATTCATCTGGACCGGCTTCGACTACCGTGGTGAGCCGACCCCATATAAATGGCCAAACGTAAATTCTCATTTCGGGGTGATGGATGTATGCGGTTTCCCAAAAAACATTTACTATTACTACCAAAGCTGGTGGACAGATAAGGACGTACTGCACATTTCTCCTCATTGGAACTGGCCGGACAAGCGCCATTGGGACAAGCCGAATGAAGATGTCGAGGTTTGGGTAAACTCCAATGCCGACAATGTCGAATTGTTCCTGAATGGCAAATCATTGGGTAAAAAAGACATGCCACGAAACGGCCATCTGAACTGGACAGTACAATACCAGCCCGGAAAACTCGAGGCGATTGCATATAAAAAAGGTAAGAAACTGACCGCAGCCGTGGAAACAACCGGTCCTGCAGTAGAGGTCGTGATGACGCCTTATAAAACGACGATGTTAGCAGATGGCAGGGATGTATCCGTCATCAATATTTCGGCAGTCGACCGCGAAGGCAGGGAAGTCCCTGATGCC
>CALRKC020000042.1:0-10514 GCA_943367895.1 Erythrobacter sanguineus
ATTTTTTCCTTTGAGAACTCATCTTTTCCACTAAAGTCATTCGTTGCAGCATAAATGATGATTTTGTCATCTTCAAACTTCAGGTCTTTCAGTCGCAATACATTCTTCTTGTCGTTGAGTGTAATCTCGTATTTCTTTTTACCGGTCTGGGAATCGAAGAATTCATAAGTAATGTCACTGTGCCTGTCGCCTGACCTTTCATAGAACTCCTTCAAAAGCACCATGTCATTGCCATCCCCTGTGAGGTAATTGTACTCATAAAATGCCTTTTTTGACGTTTCCTGGTACTCATAGCTCCACTTTTCTTTCAGGTCAAGATCATAAAATCTGAATCTGCGGATGTTTTTAGCATTCTTCCTGCCCAGGAAAAGTCGGGACGTGATGGCCTCAACGGATTCTTCAAAAACAATAAAACCGTTGTTTTTAGTGGGCTTCATAAACTGGTACTGATCCAGGTCCTTCTTTTGTGATATAGTGAATTCTCCATGATCCGGAACGAAGTTACGCATATAGCTTACCTCTGAAATTTTATAGTCTTTGAGACTGAGTGACCTCATGGCATACAATCCGAAGAAATTATACATGTTTTCATACCCTGTAGTTATGTCGCCAATGCTGAGATAGAGCGTGTCTCCCTTTTTTTGCGTAAAAAGCAATGCGGGGGTGAATGTGAAAAATGTAGACGTAGCCCTTTGTTGGGTAAAGCTTCCGGAACCGAGCTTGTTCAGGTTTTTGTCAAGCAATACATACTCAAGTTCATAGAATCCCTTGCTCTTCTTGTCTTTCTGGTATAACAGAAAATAACCGAAAACATCTTTTCCGTTTTCATCATAAATGATTTTGGAATCCAGGAATTCGGCGCCGGAAAGTGCACTTAATTTTGCTGTTTGTGCCGTCGTGCAGAGACTGACAGCCAAAAAAAACAGGAAGAATATTTTTTTCATTTTCTAAAATTTTATGGTTAACCGGATTTGGTTTTAATAATTAATCTT
Organism: Erythrobacter sanguineus; assembly: GCA_943367895.1. Classification (GTDB taxonomy): domain Bacteria; phylum Bacteroidota; class Bacteroidia; order Flavobacteriales; family Flavobacteriaceae; genus Flavobacterium. The sequence continues at coordinate 993 of CALRKC020000042.1, forward strand.
CTCGAGCCTTAATTCTGAATCCTTGTCCGTTTCCTCGCGCAACAGTATGTAGCCGTTCTTGGCTTTCATTGGGTAAATCTGGCCGTCTTTTTTGGTCAGGGTGACTTTCTGGAAATCGAACGCGCCATCAATATAAGTCACAATGCCCAATATCCAGGAAGGATTTTTACGCGATTTCTTTTCATTGTCGGCATAATAAAAAACATAGCCGTCGCCTGGCAATTTCTGGGAATACATATAATCAAATGACCCGATGGCCTGAAGATAGAGACCATAAGCGCTGATGGTGCCGCTGTTCTTCACTTTGTCTACTTTATGATAATCCACCAGTTTCATTTTGTCGTCGAAAACGAAAGTAAACAAATCGAGGATTTCGGAGTTGCCTTTTGTCGAGAATCCTTCTCCTATGATAATCGTTTTGCCATCACTGGTACGGGAGTAATCCAGGAAATGGATGTACCCATAAGATTTGATCTTTCCAAAAGCATCGATTTCGAGTTTTCCTGCGAGCTGGTCCCATTTGAAATAATCCCTGCTGAGCTCCTTTCCGCTATTACGGTCGTAAGTGATTTTCGCATAACCCGTGATTTTATCCATGTCGAAATCGTCCTTCTTATTGAAATTATTGGTCGCTGCATAAATGATTATCTTATCCCCATCGAATTTAAGGTTTCTTAATCTGAGGAGATGCTGCGGATCGTTCAATACAATATCGAATTTCTTCCTGCCTGACTGTGCGTCAAAGAATTCATACGAAATGTCGCTGTGCCTGTCGCCTGTCTTTTCGTAAAATTCCTTCATAAACACCATATCTTTTCCTTCGCCTGCGAAATAATTATATTCATAATAGGACTTATCGCCCGTTTCCTTATACTCATAACTCCATTTTTCATTCAGGTCCATATCGAAGAAACGGAATCTGCGGATGTTTTTGGCATTTTTCTTGCCCATAAAAACACGCATCGAGATATCCATCGCCGACTCATCGAATACGACAAATCCATTATTTTCGGTTGGTTTCATGTACTGGAGTTCTTCCGCATCTCTTTTAGTCATTTTGGAGACATCACCGGCAGATTTGACAAAATTCCTCATGTACATGACATCAGTTACCTTAAAATCTTTGAGGTTCAGGGTTCTGATTCCATACAAACCAAACATATCATACATATCTTCATAACCTTCAAGTACATCTCCCAGGCTGAAGTATAGTATATCACCTTTCTTCTTAGCATAAAGAAGCTGTGTGGTAAAATTGACAAACAAGGAAGTCGCTCTTTGCTGCATGAATGTCCCTGACGCTATTTTGTTCAGGTTTTTGTCAAGTAATACATATTCGAGTTCAAAATTCCCTTTGCTTTTCTTGTCTTTCTGATACAGCAGGAAATAGCCGTACACATCATTGCCATTTTCGTCGTAAACGATTTTGGAATTCAGGAACTCCGCGCTGGAAAGTGCGCTGAGTTTCGTTGTTTGCGCAGTCGCCGTAATGCCTGCTACGAACAATAAGATCAGTAATAGTTTTCTCATGGTTGGTATTTGTATGTTTCAATTATTTGGTTTAATTCATTTTTCCTTAGGTTCCCGACAAACCGGAGGAAACGGTTATAGCTGTTGGAATATTCAGGATCTTCGGTCTCAAGGTATTTGTTAGCGGTGAAATTATTTCTGGCAATACTTAATTTCAGCAGATTGTCGTGCAGCATTTTTTTCAGGAAGGCATCATCAGGCCTTTTCTTCATCGCCAGTAAAGTATAATACAACGATTCTCCATACTCCTCAATAAAATATAATCCGAAAATATATTCTTTGCAGGACTCTTTCCTGATTTCGTTAAAGCCGGCCATGTCGACTGGTTTAACATCGGTATCATTAATCTTAAAGCGCTCTTTAAGGAAAGAAATGCGCTGGTCACAATCGGGGTGCGTCCTCAGGGAGTCTACATTCCAGGATTTGTCTTTCTGGTAACTGTATTTGTTTTCGCCATCGGCAATCCATTCGGGCTTAAAAGTCAATTGTTTCTGTGCAAATATCTTCTGGTAATCTGCCAAAACCAGTGAATCTTTTGGCGCATCACTGTGCTTGAGTATCTCCAGTGTTTTTACTGCCTGGTATTTAAAATCAGGATAGGCATTACTGAAGAAAACATAACCCAATGAATCCGCCTGCACTTCCTTTTTGCGGCTTTCTTCGCGGTTTCCGTAAACGAGCTGCTTGTAGAGATCGGAGGCGAGTTTGCCTTTGTTGTATTTCTGTCGCGCAATGGCCTTGGTTTTTGATTTTATATCCTTTGAATTATTGACTTCCCCGCTGCGCAACATCGATTTAAAGACATGGTTGAGCTTTTGGTGTGCCATTTCATGACTCAGGATGAATGCCAGTTCGTATTCATTGTCCATATTGAAAATGATCGGGAGATTGAAAACAATGAAACCATCGCCGATATTATAAGCATTGTTGTCATCACTGGCGGCAATCAATATTTTGATATCGTCAAAGCGGTATTCCGGATTTGCCTGCGTGATTTTCTTTTTGATTTCCTCAAGCAGCGGCGTGTATTTTTTTTCCGAGATAAAAACACCTTTTTTTATCAGCTCCAGAAATTCTTTGGCATGCTCGTCATAACTTTCCTGTACTTCGAGACGTACCTGACGGCTGTCGATTTTGGCGATTGCCGATTTGGTAAGTTTGGTGCGTTGCACGAAAAGTGTTTCGAGGTCTTTGCGATGAGCGGTATCGGTTGTATCAATCGGCATAACCTGTGCGGTCATCCGGCAAACTCCAAAAAAGACGAGGCATAAAAACGGGCCAATTTTCATGGTCCAAATATTATTAAAATAATTCAATTATTTCATCTCCATCGGGCTATTTTCCGTTAAAAAATTGTCTTCGATTGGGTTACGTTGTACAAAAATCGAAGTAAGCACCAAAATTCGGTATTGATACCAGTAACGCGGATTCAAAGCCGCAGCGTTTTTTATTTAACATTTTCGATACCATTTGAACAAATTGCTTTAACAAAAACGCGATTTAATAAGAACTTTCTTTAACATTTCATAAAGCCGTTTTAACATTGTTCTCATAACTGCAGGATACATTAGCCATTTTGAAAATGAACTAAACCGATCCTGACATGAAATTTACCATTACCTTCTCTTTCCTGTTATTCACCCAACTGATCTTCAGCCAGTCTGCTGTTAAGGGAACCATTGTTGCGGAAAACACCGGGCAGCCGCTGGCGGGTGTAACGATTACAATAAAAAACACGGCCATCATGACCATGTCTGATGCCGAGGGAAATTACTTCATCAGCAATGTACAGCCCGGAAAGATTGATATTGAGTTCGCTATGCTGTCGTTCCAGACCAAAGTCATCACCGAAGCGGAAGTACTCAAAAACGATGTAACCGTATTGAACGTAACCATGGCGGAAGGTGGTGAAAAAACTCTGGATGAAGTCGTGATAAAATCTTCAAAGGCAAGGGCTGAGTCCGTGAAGACCTTATTGCTTATGCAAAAAAACAGCATCAATGTCTCTGACGGTATTTCTGCGGAAACCATCAAACGGACGCCGGATAAAAACACCTCAGATGTCATCAAGAGAATCAGCGGAGCCAGTATACAGGACAACAAGTTCGTTGTCATCCGCGGACTAAATGACCGTTACAACGCGGCTTACCTGAACGGAGCACCGCTGCCGAGTTCAGAACCGGACAGGAAAGCATTCTCCTTCGATATTTTTCCGGCCAACATGCTGGATAACCTGATCATTACCAAAACCGCAACCCCGGACGTTCCCGGAGAATTTGCAGGCGGGGTCATCCAGATCAATACAAAAAGTATCCCGGACAGGAATTTCCAGACCCTTTCTGTAGGAGGCGGCTACAATACCATTACAACCGGCAGGAAACAGCTGTATTATGAAGGCGGTAAAACCGATTGGCTGGGGATCGACGACGGCACGCGCGAGCTGTCGTCAAACATCCCGGACTATGTTACCTTCCAGAATCTTACCGGGGAGGAAAGGGCTGAATACGCAAAATTCCTGGACAGCGACTGGAGTCTGCGTAAAAAGAATTTTGCGCCCAACATCAGCCTGCAGTACTCAAACGGAAGGCGTATCAATTTCGGGGAAAAGGTACTTGGTGTCTTATTTTCGGTTTCATACAATAAGTCCAATGCCTTTAATGAGACAATCCGCAAGGATTATGAATACCAGGGTGAAGAGCTGCCGTCAATTCTCGACAGCGATTTCCTTGACAAGAATTATACGGAGCAGTACCTGCTTGGCGCAATGGCCAATTTTACGCTCAAAATGAACGCCAACAGCACCATCAGCTTCAAGAACATCTACAGTGTCAACGCTGATGACCGCGTGATTGAAAGAAAAGGAGCGCCTGATGCCGCCACTGAAGTCAATCCGTTAAAAATATACGCTACGGCGCGCTGGTTTACGAGCAATACGATTTACTCGGGCCAGTTAAATGGTGATCATTTTTTCCCGAAAAGCCGCACGAAACTAAGCTGGCTTGGTTCTTACAGCCACGTAAGCCGTGACATTCCGAACCTAAGGCGGAATTCCTACTCCGGTTATGATGATTTTATCGATCCGCAGAATCCGAATCCGAATGATTTGATTTATACCGCCAATATTGCAGACGGAAACGCAGGATCGGACTACGGCGGCGGCATGTTTTTCTCGGAAAACAATGAAAACATCTACAGCGCCAAACTGGACTATTCCGCTAAACTCAGTGAGGATTTAAGCAAGACAGATGAAATCAAGGTGGGCATGTTCATGCAATACCGTGACCGTGATTTCTTCGCCAGGCAGTTGCAGTACAACAAGCTGAACTTCGGGACGACGATATTTGATGACAGTTTACTGACTTTGGGCGATGAAAGTATTTTCCAGCCGCAGAATATCGGGGTGATTGCGCCAAATGTCGGTGGATTCACGGTATTTGACGGTACCAAATATTTTGATGCTTACACCGCTTCCGCAGAATTACAGGCGGCCTATATGATGTTCGACAATACTTTCGGGAAACTGCGCCTGATCTGGGGTTTCCGTGCCGAGAATTACATACAGCGACTTGAAACCCAACTGTCAGAAACCGAAAAACTCAAAGTGTATAACGAGCAGATCGACTTCCTGCCTTCCGCCAATGCGATTTTTGGCTTAAACCAAAAGCAAAACCTGCGCCTGAGTTATTCCAAAACACTGAACCGTCCTGAATTCAGGGAGCTGGCACCATTTGGGTTTTATGATTTCACGACCCAGTTCTTTACGAACGGAAATCCGGAATTGCAGATCGCAGTGATCGACAACGCCGACTTCCGCTATGAAGTTTATCCCGGGAAAAACCAACTGTTTTCAGTATCAGCATTCTATAAAAAGTTTAAAAATCCTATTGAGCTGATTGCCGGCGTAAACAATAAGGAAGTAATTTATAAAAATGCAAAGTCTGCAGAAAATTATGGATTTGAAATGGAGTTCAGGACTTTGATCGGCTCATTGGTAGGCAACGAAAACTCTGCTTTCCTGAATGGCTTGACGGTGTTTTCAAACCTGGCGATCATCAGCTCAGAAGTGGATGTCTCAAACATTGCAGCTTCCAGTGATGAGCAGAAATCAAGACCAATGCAGGGCCAATCGCCATTTGTGTTCAATTGCGGATCACAATATATTGACAGCAAATCGGGCTGGTCGCTGTCAGCAAACCTCAACCGGATCGGGAACAGGATCGCGGTGGTCGGAAATACGGAAGCCGAACCTACATTGTGGGAACAAAGCCGGACACTGCTTGACGCGCAACTTTCAAAAACATTCCTGAACAAGAAACTGGAACTGAAGCTCAACATTCAAAACCTGTTGGACCAGGAATCCATTTTTTACCAGAATAAGTTGTCAGGAAATAAAGACGAGTCCGGAATCAAGGGCGCCTTGAACAATATTTTCACGGGAGATTCAGGAAACAACAATGGTTATGATGAAGCCAACGACGACTTGGTCTGGAGCACGAAATTCGGGCGTACGTTCTCATTGACGGCGACTTACAATTTTTAATTTTCCGATATGTTAACATACTTCAACACATTCTTTTTCAAATCTTTAATTTGTTAACACAACAATCATTATTACATAAATACGCGTTAAAATTCTGTTAACATTACACACGTAGTTTTGGCAATTATAAACCAACTTAATTTCTTCTACAATGAAAAAATTTTATTTACTGGGATTGCTTATGACGCTGGGCAATCTTTTAAATGCGCAAATCCTGCCTACGAGTTACCGTGGCGCTTTTGCACCTGCTCCCGCAGCGATGTGGACAGACAGCTGGACAAATTATGATCCGCAAAACACCGTCTATCCTGCGCCTACAGTTACGGTGAATTCCGCAATTACTACAAACACGACATGGACATCCGGAAACACTTACTTACTATCCGGATTAATCTACGTAAAAAACAATGCTACTTTAACAATCCAGGCAGGTACCAAAATCCTTGGTGATAATTCAGGATCTGCTTTGATCATCACAAAAGGGGCAAAGATCAACGCTTCAGGAACTGCTGCAAATCCTATCGTCTTTACTTCGGACAAGGCTCCGGGTGCAAGAAATAAAGGAGATTGGGGAGGCGTAATCCTTTTAGGGAAAGGCTCTTTCAACATCAATGGAGGTGTAAACAACATTGAAGGGATCACCGCGACTGCTGACACCCAATATGGTGGTGGTGCAAACCCTGATGACAATGACAATTCAGGTATCCTTAAATATGTAAGGATTGAATTCGGAGGTTATGTATTTGCCCCGAACAACGAGATCAACGGACTGACAATGGGTGCCGTTGGACGTGGAACAACAATTGATTATGTACAGGTTTCCTTCGCCAATGATGATGCTTTCGAATGGTTTGGAGGTTCGGTGAACTGCAAGCACCTGGTGTCTTTCAGGAACCTTGATGATGATTTCGATACCGATAACGGCTACAACGGAAACGTACAGTTTGCCTTGTCTGTAAGAGATCCACAAATTGCTGATGCTCCTGCAGTGTCTACTTCTGAAGGATTTGAATCAGATAATAATGCCGCTGGTTCTACAGTTACTCCTGTTACAAGTGCCATTTTCTCGAACCTGACGATGGTGGGACCAACATACCGTCAGACGTTACCAAACGGTGGTTCGCTTGCTGCCGGTTACAAAAGGGCGCTGCGTATCAGAAGGGCTTCACAGCTGAAGATATACAACTCTGTTTTCATGGATTACGTAGAAGGGCTTCATGTTGACGGTGTAGCTTCTGAAAATGCTGCAGTTGCAGGAACTTTGAGATTCAACAACAACGTTTTGGCAGGAATCACAAATACTTCAAGGGTATTGCAGATCACTGCTCCGGGAACGATCACTGTCGGAAACAACGCTTCTTTCAACATGACAACCTGGTATGCCGCGAATGGCAATACGACTGTAGCCTCAAACTCAGGCTTATTGGCCAATGCTTACAATACTGCAAATGCTTTGACTTATACCGGATTGGATTACAGGCCGGCTTCAGGTTCGATCCTGCTTTCAGGCGCAAGCTTTACAGATGCCCCATTTACCGGTAAACTGGATAAAGGAGCACCAATCGTTGTTTCTCCTGTAAACTATTGCAGAAATGATGTTGCTACACCATTGACCGCTACATTGGCTTATGGCGCCACACAATTAAGATGGTATGCCTCTGCCGGTTCTACAACGCCACTGGCAGGTGCTCCGACACCAATGACCGGTTCTTCAGCCATTGGTGCCAGAAACTACTATGTAGCACAGGTATATCCTGATGGATTGGAAGGACCAAAAGCGCTAATCACAGTAAACGTTTATGCACTACCTGGTACGCCTACCACACTTACAGGAACTACTGCTATCTGTAACTACATCGGTAACACAAACACACTTGACTATACTACTACTCCTGTCGCTGGTGCTGCAACTTATGCCTGGACATTGCCGGCCGGAGCAAATCTTGTTTCTGTTTCTCCGGACGGATTGACTGCTACAGTTAACTTCCAGGGTGTTGCTCAGGGAAGCGGAACCGTATTCATCAGCGTTCAGGCTGTTTCTGAAAACGGCTGTAAGAGTTTGTCTAAAGGTCTTCAATTGCTTAAATCGGTTCCTGTAGCCCCTGCGAGCATCTCCGGACCAAATACGATTGGAAACTATGTCGCTACGACTACTCCCGTAACTTATTCCTGCCCATCGGTAGCCAACGCTCAGTCTTATTTATGGGAAGTACCTGCCGGTGTAACCATCGTTTCAGGTCAGGGTACGACTTCAGTTACCGTTAATTTCCTTAACGTAACCCCTTCTACAAGTAATTTAGGCAACATCACTGCAAAAGCGGTTGCCCCATGTGGTATGTCTCCTGCAAGGTCATTGAACCTGTTAAGGACCTTACCTGCGCGTCCGGAAAACATCACCGCTTCATCATCTGATGTATGTGTAACTGCCGGTCCGTCAAGTGACATCACTTACGCTATCGTGCCAATTCCCGGTGTAACAACTTACAACTGGACTGTACCTGCCGGCGCATCAATCATTGGAGACGCCCACGGTGCTACAATCCACGTAAACTACACTGCCGCTTTCGCTGCTAACGGTATCGTGTCTGTAAGCTCAGTAAATGCTATCGGTTCAAGTGCCCCAAGAAACCTAACTGTATACCGTTATCAGGTGGCTAACCCTACCAACATCAACGGAAGGCTTAGAGGTATCTGCCCAGGTTCAACTTACACTTACTCTTTCGCTCCAATAGCGGCTGCTACGTCTTATACTTACACTGCTCCTGTGGGAACTATCGTAACGTCAGCAAACTTCCCTGCCAATGCAACTAACACATTGACAACTACTGAGAATGTTTTCAGCGTAGCCTACCCAATGGATTTCGTAAGTGGTATCCTGAACCTGACTGCTACCAACGGTTGTGGTAACAGCACAGGAAACAACCAGGATGTAACTAAAGCCATGCCAACTCCGACTGCGCTTAACGGTCCTGCAACGATTACCTGCGCCATGATCGGTCAACAGGTAACTTACACTGTACCGGCTGCTGCAAACGTAACCAGCTATGTATGGATTGTACCTCCGGGAACAACAATCGTAAGCGGACAGGGAACTACTTCTCTGACAGTTATTTTCACAAACAGCCTTCCTGCTTCTTCTTCGATTTCTGTACAGTACAACAACGCTTGTAACGGAATTGGCGGTAAGAAGAAACTGACATTAACAAAAGAAAGCTGTGCACCACGTCCTGCTGAGGAGACTACAGTAACCTATTCAGAATTGTATCCAAACCCGGCTTCAGATGTTTTCAATATTGATATCAAAACTGAAAAAGCTGCTGAAACAACCGTTTCCGTATATTCTTTCACAGGAAACCTGGTAAGCAATGTAAAACACCAATTGCAGGCAGGTGAAAACACCATCACTACAGATATCTCAAGATTCCCTAAAGGAATGTATGTGGTGAAATTTA
>CALRKC020000043.1:0-10498 GCA_943367895.1 Erythrobacter sanguineus
TTGGTGTTTTGAAAAAGCAGGGGTCGGGTGAAAGCATGGGTCCCAGTAATGATATTTCTGCGTTTATACCGGTGAACTTCATACGGCGGATTTACAGTGACAGCAACGATATGACTACGAATGTGATTATTGTGAAGCCTGTTAAAGGGGTGGATATGGATGCGTTGAAAGCCGAACTGACACAGAAACTCCGTAATTTCCGCGGAATGAAAGCCAGTGAAGAGGATAATTTCTTTATTAATGTTTTTTCCGGACTGACGAATTTTATTGATAACATCATCAGCCAGATGAATATGGTTGGTTGGATTATCAGCGGGTTTTCTTTGCTTGTTGGCGGTTTTGGCGTGGCCAATATTATGTTTGTTTCCGTGAAAGAGCGTACAAATCTTATCGGCATCCAGAAATCGCTTGGCGCTAAAAACAAATTTATTTTGTTCCAGTTTCTTTTTGAAGCCGTCATCCTTTGCGTAATAGGCGGTATTATCGGGATGCTGCTGGTCTGGGTATTGTTGCTGATACTAACCAAGGCACTCGATTTTGAATTTGTGCTGGGAATGGGCAACATACTCCTTGGGACCGGTCTTGCTGCCGGAATTGGATTGATTTCGGGATTACTGCCTGCGATTTCGGCTTCGAGGCTGGATCCGGTGGAGGCAATCCGGAGTGGGATGTAAGGTGAAAATTTCAAATTAGGAATTACGAATTACGAATTTGGCAGTCATAATTCATAATTCATAATTAAGTATAAATTAAAAATGCTCCCTTATGAGGAGCATTTTTATTTATAAGTATGAATCAATTATTCATTGGCTGTTCTGAACTCGGCGATTTGTGCATCAACCTCTTCCATCGTACCGCTAAATTCTTTTTTCTCTTCAACCGGAGCACCCCCGTTAGTAACGGTGGTAATGGTTGCAATGGCTTTCACAACACCGTTGTTATTGCTCTTTTCGACTGAAATGTTTTTTGTAACATTTGTATTAGTCGCCGTTGAAGCGGTCATATGTTCGCAGGTTTTGTTTGTACAGCCTTTTGCGATACATTCTTCTTTTGTCATCGACTGGCATTTCCCTGAAGCTGTTTCACAACATGAAGCCATGTGCGCGCCATCTTTAACGGTGCTGTGTCCTTCTCCCAAAATCGGAGCGATAACAAGACCAATAAGACAGGTTAATTTAATAAGGATGTTCATGGAAGGTCCTGAAGTGTCCTTGAATGGATCACCTACAGTATCTCCGGTAACGGCTGCCTTGTGGGCGTCTGAACCTTTATAAGTCATTTCACCGTTGATCATTACACCAGCCTCGAAAGATTTTTTAGCGTTATCCCAGGCACCACCGGCGTTGTTTTGGAATACTGCCCAAAGTACACCTGAAACGGTAACTCCGGCCATATAACCGCCAAGCATCTCTGCTATCAGTTGGTTGTTGTCAGGATATACTAATTTACCGATCAAAACGATCGCGATAGGGAAGCCGATAGTCAGGATTCCAGGCAACATCATTTCGCGAAGTGCAGCTTTAGTAGAGATCTCCACACATTTACCATATTCAGGTTTTCCTGTTCCGGCCATAATGCCTGGAATTTCCTTGAATTGTCTCCTTACTTCGTAAACCATGTCCATTGCAGCTTTTCCAACAGAGTTCATTGCCAGGGCTGAGAATACCACAGGAATCATACCACCGACGAAAAGCATCGCCAATACCGGCGCTTTAAAGATGTTAATACCATCTATTCCGGTGAAAGTTACATAGGCGGCAAATAAGGCCAGAGAAGTCAATGCAGCAGAAGCAATGGCAAAACCTTTACCGGTTGCCGCTGTTGTATTTCCTACTGAATCCAGGATGTCTGTTCTTGTACGTACTTCTTTTGGTAGTTCACTCATTTCGGCAATACCACCTGCGTTATCAGAGATTGGCCCGAAAGCATCAATCGCCAACTGCATAGCCGTAGTGGCCATCATTGCAGAAGCAGCCAAAGCCACTCCGTAGAAACCTGCCAGGGCATAAGACCCCCAGATAGCACCGGCAAATAAAAGTACGGTCGGGAAAGTAGAAATCATACCCGTTGCCAAACCAGCGATTACGTTGGTTCCGGCACCGGTTGATGATTTTTGTACGATGGCCAAAACCGGTTTTGTACCCAGTCCGGTATAATATTCAGTTACAGATGAGATGGTACCACCTACTACCAATCCAACGATAGTAGCATAAAATACCCTCATTGAAGAGATGTCTTTAAGTCCTTCGCCGAAGAAAGTCATTTTCATCGTATCAGGAAGCATATATTCTACCAGGAAGTAACAAGATACTGCGGTCAAAATAATTGAAACCCAGTTTCCGATGTTTAAGGCACCCTGCACTTGTTTTTCTTTGGCATCGTTGCTGCTGATTTTTACCAACATGGTTCCGATGATAGAGAAAAGGATTCCGAAACCGGCAATCGCCATTGGCAATAAGATTGGTCCGATGCCACCGAAAGCATCTGCAATGCTTCCGCCCATATCCTTAATAACATAGTTTCCAAGAACCATCGCAGCCAAAACTGTCGCTACGTAAGAACCGAATAAATCGGCGCCCATACCGGCAACGTCACCTACGTTATCCCCTACGTTATCGGCGATAGTAGCCGGGTTACGTGGATCATCTTCAGGAATTCCTGCTTCAACTTTACCTACAAGGTCAGCACCTACGTCAGCCGCCTTGGTATAGATACCGCCACCAACACGGGCGAACAATGCAATCGATTCAGCTCCCAAAGAGAAGCCGGCAAGCGTTTCGAGCACTACGGTCATTCCGTCGGTATCGGTCCATACGCCACCCATAAAGAAGTGGAAGAAAATAATAAAAAATCCGGTCAATCCCAAAACGGCAAGACCTGCAACACCAAGACCCATTACGGTTCCACCGCCGAAAGATACTTTCAGCGCCTGTGGAAGGCTCGTACGTGCAGCCTGTGTCGTTCTAACGTTGGTTTTGGTAGCAATTTTCATACCCATATTCCCAGCCAAGGCAGAGAAAAAGGCACCGAAAATGAATGCAATAACGATTAGTAAATGCGTTTTAACGCCATCAATAAAAGTGATTCCGGCTAATGCAGCACTGGCAATAACAACGAAAACCGCGAGAAGCCTGTATTCAGCTTTCAGGAAAGCGAGGGCGCCTTCATAAATGTACTCTGAAATCTCTTTCATTTTACCGTCTCCGGCATCCTGTTTTAAAACCCAGGCTCTTTTGGCCCACATAAACAGAAGCCCGATAACTGCCATTACTATTGGCAAATAGATCATCATTGAATCCATAAAAAATAAATTTTTGTTCTTAATTTAATCGCCTGCAAAAGTAACAAAACATTAACAATATACAAGAGGGGGAGGAAGATTGTTTTTAGGAAGCAAGAGTCAAGAGTCAGGAATGAGGATTTCAGCATAGTACCCGCAAATCTAAATCTGAAATATAAGCCATGATTTGATTTATAATCGGATTAATCTTGCTTCTTTTTTCTAGTAGCCGGAAACCCTGTTCCTTTTGCTTAGATAATAATGCCAAAGTAAAAAAGTGGCGGTGGATCTGTGTGGGCTCCATCGGTTAGCGACCATTTCCATCTCGGCTACGGTATGGATGTCGAGTAATTCCTTAATGGTGTTGACAATGGCGATGTCGCCTAATGGAAGCACATCCGGAGCATCCAGGCAAAAGAGTAGGTACACATCAATAGTCCAGTTTCCTATACCTTTCAGTTTTATAAGTTCTGTACGGATTTCGTCGGCCGATTTGGAAGGAAGGCTGTCCAAATCAATTTCCCTGTTTAAGACGGCCGAACAAAGTCCTTTAATATAAGCGGTTTTTTGCCGGCTGACCCCGGCTTCCCGAAAGGTCTCGTCAGCCAGGTCGATTAAAAACTCCGGTTCGAAAGCACCTACTTTTGATTTGAGCTTCAAAAATGTCGCCCTGGCAGAGTCAATAGAAACCTGTTGTTCTAAGATCAATAAACACAAAGTCTCGAAACCCGGCGGGCGTTTTGGAATTTCAGGAATGCCGTAAGTGTCGATGATTTTTACGAAAACAGCATCCGTTTGCTGCAGAAAATCAAACGCTTCCTTCATTAGAAATAAAATCCGAATGACCCTTTTACACCGAAGTTATTGGTGTTTGGCCCGATGTAACTGCCCCTCCAGGCAAATTCTATGCGGAATACCTTAAATATATTACCAATTCCGGCATTGTATTCCCAGTAGAAATCCTCGGGAGCCTGATAAGTCAAGCCTGATGGGATATTGATCAGGCGGTTTTTGTCGCTGATGGTTCCATAAACACCTTTGAATCCAACGGTCTCACGCCAATTGAGCTTTCTCAGGAAAGGGATTCTTGAAAAAATCCTTCCCCCGAAATTATGCTGCAATTGGATTGTGGCATAAGTATCGGCCTCAAATTCATAAAAATCCAACAGGTTAAACGTATTCTCAATTGAGAAATAAGTCTGGTTTCCCGGAACGATGCTCATCAGTCCAAGCGGAATATAACTGTAGGTTTTACCCAATTCGGTAATTACGTCAAGTCGTCCCAGTCCGCCGATGTTCATAGGCTGTTTATAATACAGCTGAATTTTTTCGTAATCAAAATCGCTGTTCAGCACGCCTTTCAGGCCCTGGCTGTAGTTCACAAAAACTCTCGGAAAAGGGCTGTCTACGATATGTCTTTCGACGCCGTAACCCGAAGTTTTCCTGCGTGGGGTATAGTCAATCTGAAAGTTCAGCTCTGATTGTGTAATATCAGATTTTATTTTTTGCTGCGTCAGGTCGGTGTAATAAGCAAGGCTGAATGTTGGTGAGGCGGATTCAAGTGTACGGTAAGAAAAGCCTGCCTGGAACGTCAGGTTTTTTGCCGGCTCTATTTGTAAAGCGACAGAGGTTAGGTTAATGTTCGTCAGCTTTCCGTTACTGCCGCTTGTAAACAGGGCAGAGGAAGCAAAACTCCTTCCCAGGATGTCATTTGTTGTGGTGAGGCTCGCACCAATCTGCTCGATATCCCTGCGGTTTCCTCCCGATAAGACCAGCCTGTTTTTGCGGTTGAGCAGCCACATTCCGGTGAGCCCGTATTTAAATTTATCATCCTTAAATCCATAGGCGAGATAACCTTGTATGCGCCAGGGATCATTCTGTCCGAAATAAGTCCGGCCGCCAGTCCGCAATCGCAGTCCCTCCACTTCATTGTATCCGAGCGTGGAGAAAATGGGCCCGTAGTCAAAATGCCCTTTCTGTATATAGCCACTGCCAATAATTTCAACTATGCTGTAAAGTTGCCTGAATTTCTTGTTGGTTTTAAGTGTGTCCAGCATCTTATATACGCCGACTTCATCCTTATTAAGGTTTTCAAAACGGTTTTCTTCCCAGAATTCATCAGATTTCGTATACACCGACTCATCAAAACGATTGACGTCTTCCTTGTAGAAATTATCAGGTTTTTCAATGTCAAACTGATGGTTTTGGTATAAAGTCGTACGCTTTCCGTATACGCCACGGGATTTCTCTTTTTTATTCAGGGCGAAATCCGTCATCATATAATCACGCTTAAGCAGGAACACAGAATCATTCAATACATCAACCTGCTGCGCGATGTAAATTTCCTTTACCCAGTTGATATTGGCACTTTTGGTCACCGCCATATTGATGTCCTTAATCGCCCATGTTGTGTCGTTTACCCAAAAATCGCCTTTGAAAGTCAGTTCGTTTTTACGGCGCGGATAGTATACAATATTATAGCACCATTTCTTGTCGATGAATGCGCTGTCTGCCAGTACATAGTTGTAAACATCGATACCGGTTCTTGACAGCGGACTCGTGAAGGCCTTGTCGAAGAATTTCAGGTAATTGTCATAAATGTCATAATCGGCATACAGGTCCTTGATAAACGAAATCAATTGCTGGTTGTTGCTGAAACCCGAATTCTTATTGGCTTTCAATATGTCTTTTACCTTATTCTTAATGTTGTCACCATATACATCGGACAGCGCCTCGTTGATGAAAATCGGCAGGTAGGTTTTTCCGGTCACATCTGAGGTGTCCACAGAATTAAAAATGAATTCCATGCCCTTGAAAATACGGCTCTTCATAAACGCACTGTCAATCGTGTTCATGTCAAATTCAACTTTCTCATATTTCTCCATCTGGTATTGCTTGAACATGCGAAGCCCGTTCTTGCGCTTTCTCGCCCAGATTTTCTTTAAGATGTCAATCGCAGGGTTGTTTTTCTTGGAGGTTTTTCCGGAGTAGATTTTGACCTCCTCGAGCACTTTCCCTGCCTTCAGTATGACGGTCATATTGTAGGTTACAGGCTTGTCAAGGTCTATGGTCACCGTTTCATATCCTACAAATGAGACTTGCAATGTCTTCCGGTTTTCATTGGATTCAACATAAAACCGGCCATCCTCGTTGGTTATAATTCCTTCAGAAGTACCAAGGAAACCGACGCTGGCATATCCAACCGGCTTTTTTTCCTCATCAAGTACGATACCGCTGACTTTCGTCTGCGAAAATGATAACACCGTAAATAGCAGTAGTATCAGGGAAAATAAATTCTTTTTCATGCGCATAAAAAAACATCACCGCTTTTCGCGATGAAGCGCCAAATATAATCAATTAGATAATTGGATTATTAGAAAATGAGATAATTGGGAAATGAGATAATTCAGCAATTCGAAGAGAGCCATAAATCATATTCATACCAGTTTAGTCAATTGAGTTAAAAAAAAACCTCCCATAATGGAAGGTTTGTAATTCAATACGGTCCGAGACATTATCTGGTTATCTCATTATCCAAATTAATTAATTCTTATACATTACCTTTTTAACAGCTTTTACCACATCTTCAGCATTGGGAAGCCATTCTTTTAGCAAAGTAGGTGAATAGGGTGCCGGCGCATCAGCTGTGGTAATCCTTTGGATTGGCGCATCAAGATAGTCAAACGCCCTTTCCTGCACGATGTAAGTGATTTCTGAAGCCACACTGGCAAAAGGCCATGCCTCTTCCAGAACAACCAGCCTGTTCGTTTTCTTAACTGATTTCAAAATCGCTTCGTGGTCCATCGGGCGTACGGTACGCAAATCGATGATTTCACAGGAAATGCCTTCTTTCTGTAAGGTGTCCGCGGCAATGTGTGCCTCTTTTATGATTTTTCCGAATGATACGATCGTAACATCGGTTCCTTCTCTTTTAATATCGGCAACGCCAAGCGGAATCGTATATTCACCTTCCGGCACTTCGCCTTTGTCACCATACATCTGCTCTGATTCCATGAAAATCACAGGATCGTTATCGCGAATGGCCGATTTCAACAATCCTTTCGCATCATAAACCGTTGACGGTACCACGACCTTCAATCCCGGTGTATTGGCAAACCAGTTCTCAAAGGCCTGTGAGTGGGTCGCACCCAATTGTCCGGCAGAAGCGGTCGGGCCGCGGAAAACCATCGGCATCGGGAACTGCCCGGCAGACATCTGGCGCATTTTGGCAGCGTTGTTGATGATCTGGTCGATACCCACCAACGAGAAGTTAAATGTCATGTATTCTACAATCGGGCGGCAGCCATTCATCGCTGAACCTACTGCGATTCCCGCAAAACCAAGCTCGGCAATCGGAGTGTCAATTACACGCTTTGGTCCGAATTCGTCCAGCATGCCTTTGGAAGCCTTGTAAGCCCCGTTGTATTCCGCCACTTCTTCACCCATCAGGTAAACCGACTCGTCACGGCGCATTTCTTCGCTCATCGCTTCGGCAATCGCCTCTCTAAATTGTATCGTTTTCATGTCTATGAATTGCTTTCGTCTTGTTAAATGAAACGCAAAAATAAAAATTTTTTATCCGCTCAAAGCATTATTTTCGGTTTAATTCTTCAGGAGCTATTCCCGCTTTCGCCTGTATCTTCCAGCCGCTAAAGAAGCGGCTGGAAGGATGCCGGCTCTATCGGGGCTAAAAACACGCAACGAAATCGTTATAATACAGTAATTTATTATGCGCGCATAGTTTAATTTACAAAATAAATTAGTATTTTCGCGACTCGAAATATCCAATAAATTTTTTATACGATGAAAATATTAGTCTGCATCAGCCATGTGCCTGATACTACTTCAAAAATCAATTTTACGAACGGCGATGCCGAATTTGATACGAACGGCGTGCAGTTTGTCATCAACCCGAATGACGAATTCGGATTGACGCGCGCCATCTGGTTCCAGGAACAACAGGGCGCCAATGTTACCGTAGTGAATGTTGGTGGTGCCGACACAGAGCCGACCTTAAGGAAGGCCCTGGCAATCGGGGCGAATGAAGCAATCCGCGTCAATGCCAATCCAACCGACGGTTTTTACGTAGCCACACAATTGGCCGAAGTAATCAAAAATGGCGGGTACGATTTGGTGATTGCCGGAAAAGAATCGCTGGATTACAACGGCGGTATGGTTCCGGGAATGATTGCCGGATTGTTGGGGTATAATTTCCTGAATTCCTGTATCGGGATTACTGTGGAAGGGAACTCGGTGAAGGCTTCGCGCGAGATTGACGGCGGAAAAGAAACGGTTGCCACCACCTTACCTTTAATTATTGGCGGGCAAAAAGGACTCGTTGAAGAGAAGGACCTGCGCATCCCGAATATGCGGGGCATCATGACGGCCCGTACCAAGGCGTTGACGATTGTTGAACCTGTGGCGGCGCCGATTGAAACTAAGGCGGTAAAATTTGAAAAACCGGCTGCGAAATCAGCAGTGAAACTGTATACCGTAGATCAGCTGGACGAGTTGGTGAACGCGCTTCATAACGAGGCGAAGGTCATCTAAGGTACAAGGTTAAGGGTACAGGGTTCAGGCCGCGTTAGGGATTGAAGCGGCATCCTTTTGCGGAGTTTACGAAGCAAAAGATACAGCGGAAAGCCCGGGCCGGAGGCAACGCCCAGAAAATCTTTAAATCATTAAATTTTTCAATCTTTAAATTAAACATCATGTCAATATTAATATACGCGGAATCAGCCGAAGGGAAATTCAAGAAAGTAGCTTTTGAGCTGGCATCCTACGCTAAAAAAGTGGCCGGAGATTTGGGAACAACTGTAACTGCAGTGACCGTAAATGCCGGAAATGTGTCAGAATTGTCTAAATACGGGGTGGACAAAGTCCTTAAAGTAAACAATGACAAATTATCAGGTTTTAATGCCAAAGCCTATTCAGACGTCATCCGTCAGGCGGCAGAAAAAGAAAATGTAAAATTGGTGTTACTGTCATCAACGACCGACAGTTTGTATATGGCGCCCCTTGTAGCGGTAGCCCTCAAAGCGGGATATGCTTCGAATGTGGTGGGATTGCCGGTAAGCACTTCGCCATTTCAGGTAAAAAGAAATGCATTTTCAAATAAGGCTTTCAATATTACAGAGATTTCAACTGACGTGAAAGTCTTAGGGCTTGCAAAAAACTCTTATGGCGTCTATGAAAATGCGGCTTCGCTGACAGAAGAGGATTTTAACCCGACGATTGGAGACCATGATTTTGGCGTAAAAGTAGAATCAGCCGAGAAATCTTCAGGAAAAATAACCATTGCCGATGCGGAAATCGTGGTTTCCGGCGGCCGCGGACTGAAGGGGCCTGAAAACTGGGGAATCCTGGAGGAAATGGCAACGGTGCTTGGTGCTGCAACGGCCTGTTCCAAGCCGGTTTCAGACCTGGGATGGAGGCCGCACAGTGAACACGTAGGACAAACCGGAAAACCCGTGGCTACGAACTTATATGTTGCGATAGGGATTTCAGGAGCGATCCAGCATATTGCAGGAATCAACTCTTCCAAAGTGAAATTAGTCATTAACAGCGATGCCGATGCGCCGTTCTTTAAGGTGGCGGATTATGGTGTGGTTGGGGATGCCTTTGAAATCGTACCAAAGCTTACTGAGAAACTCAGGGCATTCAAAGCGCAGAATTCCTAAAATTTTGTAAGAAAAACAGCGGTAAAAGCTGTCTGGATATGCATTCAGGCAGCTTTTTCATTTTTCGTAAAAATTGTTTTCGGATTATATTATATAGATTGTATTTTTGCAGTTATGAGCTTAGTAAAATTAACCATAAAAGGCATTTCGTACAGCCAGACACAGAATGGTGCTTATGCGCTGATTCTGAATGAAGTGGATGGCGACAGGAAGTTGCCGATCGTTATTGGTGCTTTCGAGGCACAATCCATTGCCATAGCGCTTGAGAAAGAGATAAAACCACCGCGTCCGTTAACGCATGACCTGTTCCGGAATTTTGCCGACCGTTTTGATATTGTCGTGAAACAGGTCATTATCCACAAACTGGTGGACGGTGTTTTTTATTCGAGCATCATCTGTGAACGGGATAAAATAGAGGAAATTATCGATGCGCGTACCTCAGATGCCATTGCACTGGCTTTGCGTTTTAATGCACCGATATTCACCTATAAAAACATATTGGACAAAGCCGGGATTTACCTGAAGGTGAATCCGCTTG
>CALRKC020000044.1:0-10465 GCA_943367895.1 Erythrobacter sanguineus
AATCACTTCCTCAATCCTTTGTTTTGGTATTTTATACACGTCAGCATTGAACGCCAGGTATTCCCGGATGTACAAATCAAGATACAGCGGATTGTGCTCCGGCAGATAACCGACCGATTGCTGAACCGCTTTCTGGTCTGCAACTACACTGTAACCGTTTACGGTGGCAGTACCGTCATCCGCGCTGAGGTAGGTAGTCAGGATTTTCATTAACGTCGATTTTCCTGCGCCGTTTGGCCCTAAAAAGCCAACGATTTCACCTTTATTCACTTTAAAAGAGATGCTGTCTAACGCTTTCTGGGTTCCGTAGTTCTTGGAGACATTACTGACTTCTATCGACATATGAATGGATTTTGAGCAAAAGTAAATAAATGCAGAGTTAATTTTTTCAAAAAAAATAATTCTTTTGTCGGAGCGAATATAAATTTTTCTATTTTAGCCCTGATAACGAAAAAACCATGTTCAACAAGAACTTTTATTACACCAATTCTTTTTATTTCTTTGGCTCAAAGGGAAGGGATTGCTGTATGGTTGTTTGAAAATTATTAATTCAAGACTAATATAAATCCCGATGCAAATCGGGATTTTTTTTTTGCCTCAAATGGAAATGAAAATAGCAATACAGGGAATCAGGGGGTCGTTCCACCATCAGGTGGCAGAAGCTTTTTTCGGGGCAGGCATACCACTCGAGGAATGCATGACTTTTGATGAAGTAGCGTCAAGCCTTGTCAATAAGCGCTGCGACAAGGCGGTCATGGCGATTGAAAATTCCATCGCGGGATCAATCATTCCGAACTATGCCCTGATTGACCGCAATAGCCTGTGCGTAATCGGTGAACATTATCTGGACATCCATCACCACCTAATGGCGTTGAAAGGGCAAAAATTGGAAGACCTACGCGAAGTCCATTCACACCCCATGGCGCTATTGCAGTGTATGGATTTCCTGAAAACGCTTCCGCAGATAAAACTCGTTGAAGACAAAGACACCGCCGAAACGGCAAGGCGCATCCATGATAGTCAGATACCAGGTATTGCAGCGATAGCCGGGAAATCAGCGGCTGAGATGTACCAGCTTGAAATCCTCGCACAAGAAATACAAACGGTAGACAACAACATGACCCGGTTCGTTATTTTACAGCGCGGTGATTCGGAACTGCCTTCCGTAAAAGTGAACAAGGCATCATTGAAATTTGAACTCGAACACAAACGCGGAAGCCTGGCTGCAGTGCTTAATATGATGAGCGACTGCAAACTGAATCTTACCAAAATCCAATCGCTTCCAAAAATCGAATCCCCATGGAAATATGCCTTTTTTGTGGATGTGACTTTCGAGGATTATGACGATTTCAGTAAGGCAAAGTCGATTTTAAGCATTATGTGTGCGCATTTTAAAGTGTTGGGCGAATACCAAAATAAACAACCATGATAGCAACGGCAAAAAGATTGGATTTTGTAGAAGAATACTATTTCTCCGCAAAATTGCGTGAAGTCGGGAAACTCATCTCCGAAGGAAAACCTGTGATTAATATGGGGATAGGAAGTCCGGATTTACCTCCGCCGCCCCATGCCGTTTCAGCAATGGTTGAAGCTCTTGGGTATCCCGGTGCCCATCAGTACCAAAATTATCAGGGTATTCCTGAACTGCGTGAAGCGATGTCCGGTTTTTATCAGCATCATTTTGGCGTAAAGCTGAATCCGGCGAATGAGATTTTGCCATTGATGGGTTCTAAAGAAGGGATTATGCATATTTCGCTCGCCTTTTTAAACGAAGGTGACGGAGTGTTGATTCCGAATCCGGGATATCCTACCTACAGATCGGTTGCGAATCTTGTTGGTGCCAATCCCGTGTTTTATGATTTGAAAGAAGGTAACCAATGGCAGCCGGATTTCGAAGCATTGGAAAAAACAGACCTCTCGAACGTAAAACTAATGTGGGTCAATTACCCCAATATGCCGACAGGCGCTTCCGCAGATATTATGCTGTTTAATCAGTTAATCGCTTTTGCCAAAAAGCATCAGATATTGGTAGTGAATGACAATCCATACAGCTTCATTCTTGGTGATAACCCAGTTTCTATTTTGACGGCCGATGGGGCTGATGGCTGTGCCCTTGAAATGAATTCAATTTCAAAAACATTCAATATGGCTGGCTGGCGGATAGGTATGGTCGCCGGGTCATCGGACTTGATAAAAGCAGTATTAAATATAAAAAGCAATATGGACAGCGGAATGTTTTATCCGCTTCAAAAAGGGGCGATTGCAGCATTGAACAGCGACGCTTCGTGGTTCACAGCATTGGATTCAGTTTATGAGAAGCGAAGAACGCTGACTTTTAAGCTCGCACAAAAAATAGGTTGTACTTTTGCCCAAAATAGCACCGGTCTTTTTGTCTGGGCAAAATTACCTGACGGGGTTGTATCAGCAGAGGAATTTGTAAATGACTTATTGTATGAGAAACATGTGTTTATTGCACCCGGAACAGTTTTTGGAAGCAATGGCGAAGGTTATATCCGTTTTTCACTTTGTGTGGACGAGTCGGTAATTGAAAAAGCAATAGCAAGATTTTAAGATGAAAGTTTATATTGTTGGTATTGGCCTCATCGGGGGATCTTTCGCACTGGACATCAGAAATTTGTATCCGGAAGCCTTGATTTGCGGTATTGATTTGAATGAAAGTCATTTGCAGACCGCGATTGACCTGGGCATCATCGATACCGCTGCAGTATTGGGACAGGTTTCCGATGCAGATATTGTGATTGTTTCGGTTCCCGTGGACGCGGCCTTAATCGTTGTGCCAGAGGTGCTCGGTTTGGTCGGCGAAAATGCGCTGGTTTTTGAAACAGGTTCCACTAAAGGAGCTGTTTGCGAGGTGGTGGGGCAACATCCAAAGCGTAAGAATTTCCTTGCAACACATCCTATCGCCGGTACGGAATTTTCAGGACCGCAATCGGCGTTGCACGGCCTTTTTTCCGGTAAGACAAACATCATCTGTGAGGTTGAAAAGACAAGCTTCAGGCTTCAGGAAAAAGCGCTTAAGCTATTTCAGGATCTTGGCATGCGAATTCGTCTGATGGAACCCAAATCACATGATAAGCACATCGCATATGTGTCCCATTTGTCGCACATCAGTTCGTTCATGCTTGGAAAGACAGTAATTGAAAAAGAAAAGCATGAAACAGATATTTTTGACATGGCAGGCAGCGGATTCGAAAGTACGGTCAGGCTTGCGAAAAGCGCACCGGCAATGTGGACGCCGATTTTCCGACAGAACAAAAATCAGGTTTTGAAGAGCCTTCAGGAATACATTTCAAATCTCGAACAGTTTCGGGAGTTGCTTGAAAAAGATGATTTTGAGGCAATTTTTAACGAGCTGCAAGGGGTAAACAGGATTCGGGAAATTTTAGGCAGAAAATAGAATTAAGATAAAATAATAAATAGGGAAGTAGTTAAATTCGGGTGTTACACCTTGATCCTGACTCTTTCATATTTCATCAAAAAAAATATGGAAAACAATAAAAACCTCAGGAAATGGCTGGATGATTTTAAACTCGATCATCCGCTAGTGATTGCAGGGCCCTGCAGCGCCGAAACGGAAGACCAGGTCTTAAAGATTGCACATGAGCTTAAGAACTCCGATGTAAGCATTTTCCGCGCGGGAATCTGGAAACCCAGGACGCGTCCGGGCGGTTTTGAAGGTGTAGGCGCCATTGGGCTGAAATGGCTGCAAAAGGCAAAAGCGGAGACGGGCCTTTTGATGGCGGTTGAAGTTGCCAATGCGGCGCATGTAAAACTCGCGCTCGCGCACAATATTGACGTATTGTGGATAGGGGCCAGGACAACGGTTAATCCATTTGCGGTACAGGAAATCGCGGAAGCATTGGCAGGAACAGACAAAATCGTTTTGGTTAAGAACCCCGTCAACCCTGATCTGGCACTGTGGATTGGTGGTGTGGAAAGACTTTACAATGCAGGAATTAAAAAATTGGGCGTAATCCATCGCGGCTTTTCGACTTACGAAAAAACCAAATACCGCAACATTCCGGAGTGGCAGATCGCCATTGAGCTTCAAAGCCGTTTTCCTGACCTGCCGTTAATTTGTGATCCATCGCATATTACAGGAAAGCGAGATATGATCCTCGAAGTATCACAGCAGGCGCTTGACCTGAATTATGACGGACTGATTATCGAAACGCATAATGATCCCGATAATGCCTGGAGTGATGCGGCCCAACAGGTCACCCCGTCGGCATTGAAGATGATTTTTCAGGATTTGAAAATCAGGAAGCCCACTTCCGAAGAAGATGATTTCAATACGGAAATGATCAAGTTGCGCGCCAATATAGATATTGCCGACAGTAAACTGATTGAGATACTCGGTAACAGGATGAAAGTTTCGGAACAAATCGGAGCGCTGAAAAAAGGAAAGAATGTGGCGGTATTACAAAACAAGCGCTGGAATGAAATCCTTGGTAAAATGATTCTTGAAGGCGAGCAAAAAGGCCTTAGTGAAGAGTTTATCCTCAAACTTTTCAAGGCCATTCATCAGGAAAGTATCAGTCATCAGGAAAGGATCATACACGGGAAATAGCAGTCAGTATCAGGTGTTCAGTAGACAGTGATGCAGATGGCCGACGCGGGACGTTTGCGTCAGTTTTATGTTGCTGCTTAAAATGGAAACCAGACTGCGCCAGGGATTGCAGCGGAAATCCTGCCGGCGGAGCAAGGCAGATTGAAGCGTAAAGCCCGACCCGCAGGGGGCGCTATAAAAAAGCAACCGTTGTGCGAAATTAGTTTGCGTTACACCAGGAACGAAACTGCGATTTGCCGCTGAAAACTGCCAATTGAAATCCCTATATTTGCCACATGACAGGTACGGTTTACAAATCGACGGGAAGCTGGTATACGGTAAAATCCGAAAGTGGGGATTTTGTCGAATGCCGTATGAAAGGGAAATTCCGCATCAAGGGGATTAAGAGTACAAATCCTATTGCAGTGGGTGATATTGTTGATTTTGAGCTGGACGAGAAATCGGATAAGATTACAGGCGTCATTCATAACATCCATGACCGCAAGAATTATATTATCCGTAAATCTGTAAATCTTTCGAAACAGGTACATATTATTGCAACCAATATAGACCAGGTTTTCCTGTTGATTACGATAGACAATCCGCCTACTACGACAACCTTTATCGACCGGTTCCTCGTTACGGCAGAGGCTTACGATATTGAAGTGGTACTGGCCTTTAATAAGATTGATACACTAAATGAGCAGACGCTTGATGAGCAGCTGTACCTGCAGCATGTATATCAGGAAATTGGATACAAGTGCCTGAGGATTTCTTCGACTGAGAGAAAAGGGATTGACCAGGTTAGGGAAATGATGCTTGGTAAGGTCAGCATGTTTTCCGGGCACTCGGGAGTGGGCAAATCAACTTTGGTGAATGCGATTGAACCCAACTTAAGCCTTAAAACCACCGAAATTTCAGAACAAAGTAAGCAGGGGCAACACACCACGACTTTTGCTGAAATGTATGATTTGTCGTTTGATGCCAAGATTATTGATACGCCCGGAATAAAGGGTTTCGGAATAGTTGATATGGAAAAGGGCGAAATCAGTGATTATTTTCCGGAATTCTTCAAGCTCAAGGATCAATGTAAATTCAATAATTGCCTCCACAAGGATGAGCCACATTGCGCCATTAAGGCCGCGCTCGAGGACGACCGTATCGCCTGGTCGCGTTACAGGAGTTATCTGCAAATACTGGAAGGGGATGACGAGCATTACCGCACAGACATTTACAACGACGACCGCATCGCGAGTGATGAAACCAGAAAGTCATGAGGGTTGTAATTCAAAGGGTCTTATCAGCATCGGTCACGATTGACAATGAGATTACTGCCGAAATTCAGGCGGGCCTGCTGGTGCTGGTCGGGATTGAGGAGGCGGATAATTCAGATGATATCGACTGGCTGGCGAATAAGATATTGAATCTTAGAATTTTCGCAGACAGTGAAGGCGTGATGAATCTTTCTGTAAATGATATTCAGGGTCAGCTTCTGGTAGTCAGTCAGTTTACCCTGCATGCCTTAACCAAAAAAGGCAATCGTCCTTCCTATATCAGGGCGGCAACGCCTGAGGTGGCCATTCCGCTTTATGAATCATTTGTAGCAAAATTACAGCAAATGGCTACAAAAAAGGTACAGACCGGGACCTTTGCGGCAGATATGAGAGTCGCACTAGTAAACGACGGGCCGGTCACCATTTTAATTGATTCTAAAAACAAGGAATAGCGTTAAATATTTCTTAATTTTATTTACATTTGGCGAAATTCGTAATCGATGAAATCACCAATTTCCTGCGCGCTTCTCCTGTTTGTCTCATTATGGTGCTACCCTCAAAAAACGTACTTCGAAGCCATCGGCAATCCCGACATCAAAGAGAATGCCAATATCGTTATCCGTTTACAGGAATGTGATATCCATCTTGCTTCGCAGCGGAGTATGACGATTACTACCAGGAAAGTTTATACCGTATTGAATGAATCAGGTCTGGAAAGCATGAATGCTTACGAGTATTATGACAGTAACAACAGGATTAAGAAAATTCAGGCTACGGTTTACGATGCATCAGGAAGGGAGGTAAAAGTATTCAGGCGCAAAGATTTTAAGGATAGGAGCGTAGCCGACGGGGTTTCTGTTTTTAATGATAACAGGCTGCTTTATCTGGATTACACGCCGACAGCCTATCCTTTTACGCTGGCTTTTGAAAGTGAAAAAGAAACCTCGAATACCGCATTTATTCCGCATTGGATGCCGTTGGAAGAGTATTATGTGAGTACCGAAAAATCCATATTGACAGTGCATTATCCTGAGGAATTGGGATTTCATTACAAGGAAAGCAATTTTGATAGTGTTTATAACATCAAGAAAACAGAATCGCCGGGTTTGCTCACCTACTCGGTTGAAAACCTAAAGGCCCGGAAAGGAGAACAGTATAGTCCTGCGTTTACGGATTTATGCCCGGTTGTTTATTTCAGGACAGACAAATTCAATTTGGAAGGGGTTGATGGTGAAGCGAAAACATGGGCAGAATTTGGTAAATGGTATTACGAAAAGATCCTGACAGGTACTGATGAATTGCCTGCTGAAACACAAAATAAAATTAAAGCATTGGTTGGAAATGAGAAAAGACCATTGGAGATTGCAAAGATTGTTTATAAATATGTTCAGGACAGGACCCGCTACGTCAGTATCCAGGTAGGGATTGGAGGATTCAAACCAATGTTGGCCAAAGACGTTGATAAGTTGGGCTATGGCGATTGTAAGGCGCTCTCCAATTATACACGGTCATTACTGAAAACGGTTGGTATTACGGCCTATGACGTCATTATTTACGGGGGGCGTGATACCAAAAGCATACAATCTGATTTTGTTGCAGTACAAGGGAATCATATGATCTTAACAATTCCGGACGGCGATCAGTATATCTGGCTGGAATGTACAGATCAAAAAGGGCCATTCGGCTATTCCGGAAATTTTACTGACAATCGTGACGCATTGGTGATCAAGCCCGAAGGAGGACAAATAGTCAGGACCATAAGTTACACAGACAACAAAAACACCCAGGCGTCCAAAGGCAGTTATATTATTTTACCCGATGGCGCAATGTCCGGGTCCGTATCCATCGTATCTGAAGGGACTCAATATGCTGGCGCATCCCGAACAGAATCGATGTCTTCGACAGAAAAGGATGATTTTTATAAATCTTATTTTGAGAGCATTAATAACCTTAAATTGGACCGCATTAATCTTATTAACAATAAGAATTCGATATCATTCACGCAGGAGATCCAGCTCTCGGCGGGAAATTACGGGACAATAACCGGAAATCGTATGATGTTTGTGCCAAATGCCTTTAATTGTAACTCAATTGCTCCAAAACGTTACAGAATCAGGGAGAATCCTTTTGAGATTGACCGCGGCTATTATGATACCGATGAAGTCACTATCGCATTGCCGGAGGGATACGAAATCGAAGCGGTTCCCAATACATTGGAAACGAAGAATAAATTCGGGGAATATAAGGCCGAGTTTATTAAGAATTCCGATCATTCCATCACCTACAAAAGAAATCTGCTGATCCGAAACGGAAAGTATGAAAGCAAGGAGTATGATGAGTACCGCCTGTTCTGCGAACAGGTTTCGAGGAATGATAATGCTAAAGTTGTATTAACCAAAAAACAATAGACATGAAAGTAAAATTAATCCTCATTTTTATCGCGCTTGCTGGAATCCTCCCCGCCAACGCGCAGAAGTTTGAAATGGGCAAAGTCTCTTTGGAAGAATTACAGGAAAAACAGCATCCTCAGGACCCTGACGCCGTTGCAGCGGTGTTGTTCGAAAAGGGGGAAACGTATTTCGATTACGCTGACGACCGGGGATTTCTGTCCTATACAAAAGTCAGGACCCGTATAAAGATTTATAAAAAGGAAGGTTACGAATGGGCCAATTTTGAAAAGCGGTATTACCTGCAAAATGACGGAAGGGAGACCGTATCATTCTCGGACGCAGTGACATACAATCTTGAAGCGGGGAAAATAGTCAAATCAAAACTCAAAAGTGACGGCGAGTTCGATGAAAAACTGAACAAATACTGGGGCAAGAAGAAACTTACGATGCCTAATGTTAAAGAGGGTTCGGTGATAGAATACGAGTATACCTTCATCACGCCTAATATTGTAGAGTTAGCGGACTGGAATTTTCAAAGCTCGATTCCGGTCAATTATTCTGAATACAAGACGGAGTTCCCCGAATATTTTACCTACAGGACAAATCAAAGAGGATATCTGTCTCTGAAAACCACTACCGAAAACTTGCCCAAGTCCTATATGTACACAAGCCGGGAGGGAGGAATGAACGGTGACAAGTCAACGTATACACAAAATAAGGTAGACTACATTGCGACGCGCACAACTTATCTGGTACAGAATGCGCCGGCTATGAAGGATGAGGCTTTCGTCAATAATATCGTCAATTATATGTCGGGTATTTCACACGAACTTTCGGTGATAAGATACCCCAACAGCCCTATCAAGCACCTTTCAACAGATTGGGAGACTGTTACAAAAAAGATATATGATGATGATGATTTTGGCGCGGAACTCAATAAGACTGGATATTTTGACGACGATCTTAACGCATTGCTCAATGGCGTCACTGTTCAGAATGATAAGATTGCAGCCATCTTTAACTACATAAAGCAAAATGTAAAATGGAATGAATTTTATGGTTATTCGTGTCAGGACGGTGTTAAACAAGCCTATAAAAACAAGGCGGGCAATGTGGCGGAAATAAACCTCATGTTAACCGCAATGCTGCGCTATGCAGGCATTAATGCAAACCCGGTATTAATCAGTACCCGGTCTAATGGGATATCATTTTTCCCGTCCAGGACCGCTTTTAATTATGTCATCTGTGCTGTCGAAATTAATGAAGGACTGATTTTGCTCGATGCGACAGAAAAATACGCTATGCCAAACATATTGCCTGTCAGGGATATCAATTGGTTTGGAAGGCTAATACGTAAAAACGGTTCTTCAACTGAGGTAAGTCTGACACCTACAACTTTGTCAAAGGATATGACAAACGTTATGATGAAAGTCGATGATAAAGGCGAAATTAGTGGCAAAATCCGGAAGCAATTGACGGATTACAATGCCTTAAATTTCAGGCAGCGGTATTCAGGGATGAATATTGATTCTTACCTGGAGAGCCTCGAAAACAAGAACAATAAGATCGAAATATCCGACTATGTGAGGGAAAACGAAAAGGAATTGTCAAAGCCAATTGTCGAAACGTACAGTTTTAAGGGTACCGATGATACCGATGTGATTGGGGATAAAATCTATATCGCACCAATGCTGTTTATGCGCGCGGAATCAAACCCTTTCAAACAGGAACAGCGCGAATACCCGGTAGATTTTATATTTCCGATGGAAGACAAGTACAATATCAACATAGAAATTCCTGCAGGATATACTGTTGAAACCACACCCACTCCATTAAATCTGGCTATGGTCGATGGACTGGGAACTTTTAAATACATCATTGGCGTCACAGACAATAAAATACAGGTGTCAATAACGATAGATATCAATACCTCAATTATCGGATCGGAAAATTATGCCATGCTAAAGGACTTCTTCCAAAAAATGATTGAAAAGCAAAATGAGAAGATTGTTTTAAAGAAAGTATAGTATGAAATCTTATTTCGCCTTGATCATTTTTTTCATAGGTAATGTTGTTTTTTCACAGGGGCCGGGCAAAGTTACAATCAGCGACCTTCAGGAAAAGTTTCATCCCACCGACAGTAGTGCTGTTGCGGCGGTATTGTACAATGCAGGTAAAACAACTTTCAATTATACTGCAAAAGGAGGCTTTTCGGTTGTTCATTCCTTTAC
>CALRKC020000045.1:0-10432 GCA_943367895.1 Erythrobacter sanguineus
GTTGGTTGGCATTTTTATTAGAAAATTAAATTGTTTTTTGATTTTATGGTGTTGGTGCCAATGGCATAAACGGCAGATACCTGTGATATCGTATTGATTTTTGAAGTGATGCTTTCAATGGTTTCAGCAACATTTTCAATCTTCAGGAAATAGTCGACCTTTTTTAATTCGGGCAACAGGTAAACATTGGTGGCCAGGGCTTGGTTTGAAAATAAGTCTGACGTGCCTGTTGCTTTTGACGCGTCGATTTCATTTTTATTCTGAATCAGGTTCCATGAAATTTCGGTATTTTGATTTTCAAAGGTGTACCTGGAAAAGCTGGTTTCACCCTGTTTTGCCCTGACCTGGATTTCATCTTTATTTCTGCTTAAACGTACAGGCAATTTTTGATTGATAAAATAGGCCAGCCTGTAGTCTTCAAGGGAGGTATGAATTGCGACCAGCGTATATTCGTTTTCGTCGAATTCATCAATATGCAATTTATGAATAGCCATATTTAATTCAGAAATTAGCCGTAAAGATACTACTTATACCACACAAAAAAACAGTAAACCAACCAGTTAACGTTTATTTATTAACGAAAACGTTATAGTTTTAAGGGATTGTTTTTATTTTGTGTTAATTTTTTCCTGAAATGCAAAGTAAGCCCTTTGGGATGCTTTTTCTTCGGCTTTTTTCTTAGAGACTGCCCGTGCTTTAGCGACTACTTTTCCGTCAATACTCAGCTTTACACCGAAAAGGCGTTCGCCGCCAATTCCGTTATCGTCAAAAACATCATAATGGAATGTCTTTTTCTCTTTTTGGCACCATTCAATCAGCAGGCTCTTGTAACTGATGACTTTTCCCTCCAGTTTTGGAATATCAACATAAGGCGTAATGACATGTGAGTAAATGAATTTTTCACAGGCGGGGTAGCCGGCATCGAGATAGATAGCTCCGATCAGCGCTTCGAAAATATTTCCATGGATATTGTCACCAAAGTGCTGTGCCGGAACCTTACTTTCCACAAACCGAATTAAATTAAGGTCGCGTCCGAGTTCATTAAGGTGTTCACGGCTAACGATCTTGGAGCGCATTTTAGTGAGATAGCCTTCGTCACCGGAAGGAACTTCGTTAAAAAGATGTGCGGCAATGACGGAACTTAGCATCGCATCACCCAGAAATTCCAGCCTTTCATAACTGATTGGGTTGCCTTTATCATCGGTCTTGTTCGAGGAACGGTGCGTGAATGCCATCACATAAGAATCGATGCTAATTGGCTTAAAACCAATAACATTCTCAATTTCGGTAAAAAAAATCCCGCCTTCTGGAGCGCGGGATTTGGTAAATATTTTTTTGAAAAGATTCATTTAAGAATTAATCTTCAAGTTTTTTAAATAATACACAGGCATTGTGTCCGCCAAAGCCGAAAGTGTTGCTCATCGCCACTTTAATTTCCCTTTTCTGGGCTTTGTTTAGTGTAAGGTTCAATTCCGGATCGATGCTTTCATCGACCACGGTATGGTTGATGGTTGGGGGTACAATACCGTGCTCCATGGCAAGAATTGATGCTATCGCTTCAATCGCTCCGGCAGCACCCAACAGGTGTCCGGTCATTGATTTGGTCGAATTGATGTTCAATGTCTTGGCATGATCGCCAAAAACGGCGCTGATGGCCTTTAATTCCGCAACATCCCCAAGTGGCGTTGAGGTTCCGTGTGTGTTGATATGGTCTACCTGATCAGGGTTCATTCCCGCATCACGCAAAGTATTTTTCATAACAGCAATTACACCGATTCCTTCAGGATGTGGCGCAGTTAGGTGATAGGCGTCAGACGACATTCCGCCGCCGCCGATTTCACAATATATCTTGGCACCACGGGCCTTTGCATGCTCATATTCCTCAAGAACCAACGCACCGGCGCCTTCGCCCAGTACAAATCCGTCGCGTGTTGCATCGAACGGTCTTGAAGCAGTTTCAGGGGATTCGTTTCTTGTGGAAAGCGCATGCATCGAATTGAATCCGCCCATCCCGGCTATCGTAACTGCGGCTTCAGATCCTCCTGATATAATCACGTCGCACATTCCGAGCCGGATGTAATTGAATGCATCAATTAAAGCATTTGCCGAAGAGGCACAGGCGGAAACCGTTGTATAGTTAGGTCCCATATAGCCATTTCTCATCGAGATATGGGCGGGTGCAATATCAGCAATCATTTTCGGGATGAAGAAAGGGTTGAATTTTGGTGTACCGTCGCCCTTTGCGTAGTACATCACTTCTTCCTGGAATGTCTCCAATCCACCGATTCCTGCTCCCCAGATTACCCCGACACGGTATTTGTCGACGTTGTCATTGGTGATGCCGGCATCTTTTATGGCTTCATCGCTCGCGGCAATCGCATACTGGGCAAATTTGTCCAGTCGGCGCGATTCCTTGCGGTCCATATAGTCCTCAATGTTGAAATTCTTTACTTCACAGGCAAATTTCGTTTTGTGCTTTTCCGTATCATAATAGGTGATAGGAGCAGCTCCGCTGACACCGTTAATCAAGGAATTCCAATACTCCTCAATCGAGTTACCAATTGGTGTGAGCGCACCTAAACCTGTTACTACAACCCGTTTTAATTCCATAACCTGATTCGTTTATAGTTTGCTTTAAAACTAAGAATACCTATGCTGACTTCTATGGTAATCATAAAATGACATAGGTATTAAATATTGTGAATGATTGAAATCAATCAAATGACTTTAAAATAATAACACCCGGACTTTTAGAAATTCCAATAATTAAATCCCAATTTTATGGCATTTAAGAACAGGTGCTTTTAAAATCGGGTGTCGGTGTATTATTTCTTTGCTTCCTCGATGTAAGAAATTGCCTGTCCTACAGTAGCAATGTTTTCAGCCTGATCGTCCGGAATCTGGATGTCAAATTCTTTTTCAAACTCCATGATAAGCTCAACAGTGTCTAATGAATCAGCTCCTAAATCGTTTGTGAAGCTTGCTTCTGTTACAACTTCGTTTTCGTCAACGCCTAATTTGTCTACGATAATCGCTTTAACTCTTGATGCAATGTCTGACATAATCTTAAATTTTAATTTTTAAATTGTTGGCAAAAATAAAAAACTTTATTTTAAAACCACGTTTTAGTTAATAAATATAAATACTAAGGTAGAAAAAAATTTTAACAATCTGCTACCGCGCCTTTTTTAAAACCATTTATTATTCTTTTTTTTGCACAACCATCTTTTCATATTCAAATGCACAACATCATCGTATTCGCGTCAGGTTCCGGAACCAATGCTGAAAATCTGATTAAGTACTTTAACAACAGTTTATTGGCGCGTATTACGGCTGTGTTTTCCAACAAGCCTGAGGCTGGCGTAATTGCTAAAGCGGAAGCGCTGGGCGTACCGGTCTTTATTTTTTCAAAAGAAATGCTTGCAGACGGAACGGTTTTCAATGAAGTCACCAAATACAATCCGGATTTGATCGTCCTTGCAGGGTTTCTGCTTAAGTTTCCCGATGATATTATCCGTAATTATCCCAATAAGATTATCAACATCCATCCTGCCTTACTACCCAAATATGGCGGTAGGGGCATGTACGGTATGCATGTGCATCATGCCGTCTATAATAATAAGGAAGTCGAAACCGGAATTTCCGTACATTACGTGAATGAGCATTATGACGAAGGCGGGCTGATTTTTCAGCAGAAGGTAAATGTAAGTGACTGCGCTTCCGCAGATGCTATTGCGGCAAAAATCCACGAACTGGAGCAGGAATATTTCCCAAAGGTAATTGAAGGGATTTTAAAGGGATCGTCAGAGTTCTTAGATTTTAAGACTTCTTAGACTTTAAAGCATGTTTGCAAAGTCTATGTCAATCTAAGCTAGTTTAAAAAGTCTGAAGCGTAGCGTGTATAATAATCTAAGAAGTCCAAGTAAAATCAAAATAAGCTAATGTCACATCAAGTCCACATCTACACCGACGGCGCTGCCAAGGGAAATCCCGGAAACGGCGGTTATGGCGTTGTCATGGAGCTTGTCGGGACAGGATATCGCAGGGAGTTTTACGAAGGCTTCCGCCTGACCACGAATAATCGAATGGAACTGCTGGCTGTTATCGTCGGTTTGGAAAAACTTAAAAATCCCAATATGACCGTTTTGGTCGTTTCCGATTCCAAATACGTTGTCGATTCCGTATTAAAAGGCTGGGTTTTCGGTTGGGAAAAGAAAGGTTTTGCAGGAAAGAAGAATCCTGATTTATGGATGCGCTTCCTTAAAGTTTACCGAAAGCACAAAGTGGATTTCAAATGGATCAAAGGCCACAACAGCCATCCGCAGAACGAACGGTGTGACGAATTGGCTGTGATGGCGGCCATGCAAAAAACGCTTTCCGTAGATGCCTTTTACGAAAGGGAAGAAGGGAAACTGCTTTAGGGTTTAGGGATTAAATGTTTAGATTTATTATATTATCAGAGACGCTGCGCTTTAGACTTCTTAGACTTTATCTGTAAGCAGCCCTAATTTACAAAGTCTAAGAAGTCAAAAAATCTAAGTTGTCTAATAATCCACAAACATTCGTTGCATTAGTCAATCACAATAGAAGCAATCCCGCGTTCTACCGCAGCAACATCGTTACCGGGAAGCTTGACGCCTTCAATCCGGAAGACGCTTACATCGGTCAATCCAATAAATCCCAAAACTGATTTGAGGTACGGAACTACAAAATCGTTGGCGCTGTACGCTCCTTCACTGTATACTGCCCCGGAGGAGGTGGCAATGTACAATTTCCGGCCTTTAACCAGCCCTTCGATACCCTTTTCAGTTGCGACAAAGGTTTTTCCCGATCGGACAACCTGGTCAATCCATGCTTTTAGCGACGAATGTATCGTAAAATTATACATGGGCGCGCCAATCACGATAATATCCGCATCAAGCAATTCTTCAATGGCTTTGTCTGATGCGGATGCTGTCTCAGCCTGTTCTGCAGTGCGGCTGTCTTCCGGGGTGAAAAAGGCGTCTAGGTGGCTGCCATTAAGATGGGGCAGCGGTGTGTCAACGAGGTGTCTCTCGAGCACGACGCTTTCGGGATATTTGTTTTTTATCTTTTCAATAATTTCCTGTACAAGCTTAACACTTAACGAGTGATTGCCCCTTGGGCTCGAAATTAGATGCAGTATTTTTTTCATGATTGTTATTTTTATTGGGCGCTAAATTATCTATATTTGGTTACCAAAAGTTAGTAGTATACTTTTGGTTAGTACTAACCAATTTAATACCTTTTTTGAAATGGAATCAGAAAAGCCCACGCCTGCCGAATGTTCTCAAAGACTAGGAGCTATCGACGATGCACTTTACGTAATAGGAGGTAAATGGAAATTAAGGGTGCTGATTGCCCTGAGGGAAGGCTGTACACGCTTTAATGAGATACAGCGCGAAGTAGTCGGTATTTCCGCAAGGGTGCTTTCCAATGAACTGAAGGAACTTGAACTCAATGGTTTCCTGACGAGAAAAGTACATGATACTACGCCGGTCATCGTGGAATATAAGTTAACGGATTATGCAGAGACGCTGCATGCAGTTATGAAGGCATTGTCTGATTGGGGTAAACTACATCGGGATAAGATTAGGGGACAATAGTTTTTAGGATCATAAGACTGTAAGATCTGATGATACTAAAGCAGCTTTTCCATATTGCAAAAGATATAATCTTATAGTCTCGTAACCCCGGATTTTACATACCCTTAAATCCCTTTGCAACTTTGCAACAGATAAACTACCTTTGCGCCTTAATTCGAAATCCGAAAAATGAATAAATTACTGATCGTCGGGACTGTGGCTTTCGACGCGATTGAGACCCCATTCGGGAAAACAGATAAAATCCTTGGCGGTGCCGGAACGTTCATCGGGCTCTCCGCTTCCTATTTTAACCTCCAGTCTGCCATTGTTTCTGTTGTAGGAGATGATTTTCCGCAGGAATACCTGGACTTGCTAACGGCAAGAAATATCGATATTTCAGGGCTTGAAATCGTAAAAGGAGGGAAAACATTTTTCTGGAGCGGTCGTTACCACAACGATTTGAATTCGCGTGATACTTTGGTTACAGAATTGAATACACTGGCCGATTTCAACCCCGTGGTACCGCAGCATTTCAAAAATGCCGATGTTGTAATGCTTGGCAACCTGCATCCATTGGTACAAAGCAGTGTTTTGGATCAGATGGAGCAAAAGCCAAAACTTGTTGTCCTGGATACCATGAACTTCTGGATGGACTGCGCCCTTCCTGAGTTGCTTGAGGTGATGAAGCGCGTTGACGTGATTACAATCAATGATGAAGAGGCAAGGCAATTGTCAGGTGAATATTCACTGGTGAAAGCAGCAGCGAAAATCCACACGATGGGACCAAAGTATGTCGTCATCAAGAAAGGGGAACACGGTGCATTGCTGTTCCACAATAAGGATGTGTTCTTCGCACCGGCATTGCCACTTGAAGAAGTATTTGACCCAACAGGAGCAGGAGATACGTTCGCCGGAGGATTTGCAGGATTCATCACACAAAGCGAAAACATTTCTTTCGACAACATGAAAAAAGCAATCATCCATGGATCAAACCTCGCGTCGTTCTGCGTGGAGAAATTCGGGACAGAAAGGATGCTGCAGCTTCAAAAAGGAGAAGTGCTCCAAAGGCTGCAACAGTTTAAAGCGCTGACTCAGTTTGAAATAGAAATAGAATAATACAACGTGCCCCAAATTATGGGGCATTTTTGTTTCTAATATTGAAAGACCAAAGGATTGAAAATTTAAAAATGAAACCTGGGCGGAAGATTTACTTCAAACCGAATCGTTCAATCATTAAATCGTTCAATTTTTAAATAAATAACACAACAACAACACAATGAGCGACAAACTCAAACACGAATGCGGTATCGCGTTCTTAAGATTAAAAAAACCGCTTTCCTTTTATAAGGAGAAGTACGGTACTGCGTTTTATGGCATTCAGAAAATGTATCTGCTCATGGAAAAGCAGCACAACCGCGGACAGGACGGTGCCGGTTTTGCCTCGATAAAATTCGATATGGATCCGGGTGAAAGATACATCAGCCGCGTACGCTCAAATGACGCACAGCCGATACAGGATATTTTTGCACAGATCAATGGGCGCATCAACGATGAGATGACTGCCCATCCCGAGTATGCCGATGATGTGGATTTGCAGAAAAAACACATTCCTTACATTGGGGAGCTGTTTCTGGGGCATGTCCGTTATGGTACGTTTGGAAAGAACAGTATTGAAAGTGTGCACCCCTTCCTGCGCCAGAACAACTGGATGCACCGCAATCTGATTGTTGCCGGAAACTTCAACATGACCAATGTGACCCAGCTTTTTAACAGCCTCGTAGAGTTAGGCCAGCATCCGAAAGAGATGGCTGATACGGTAACCGTAATGGAAAAGATCGGGCATTTCCTGGATGATGAGGTTACCGATTTATACTTTGAATGCCGGAACAACGGACTTTCAAAAAGGGAAGCTTCACCGATTATTGCTGAAAAACTGGATATAAAGAAAATCCTGAAACGTGCTTCCAAAGGCTGGGATGGCGGTTATGCCATGGCAGGACTTTTTGGTCACGGTGATGCCTTTGTATTCCGTGATCCTGCCGGAATCCGTCCGGCATACTTTTATGAAGATGACGAAATAGTTGTAGTCGCTTCAGAAAGGCCGGTAATCCAGACAGTCTTCAATGTTGATTTTGAAAAGGTACAGGAACTGCAACCCGGGAACGCGTTGATCATCAAGAAAAACGGAAATGTAACCGAAGAAGAGATCATTGAGCCGGTTACCAAGAAAGCCTGCTCGTTTGAGCGCATTTATTTCTCGCGGGGCAGCGATGCTGAAATCTATCAGGAGCGTAAAGATTTGGGAAAACTCATCCTTCCTGCTGTCCTTGAAGCGATTGAAGATGATACCGACAACACCGTTTTTTCTTATATACCCAATACGGCGGAAACCTCCTTTTATGGAATGGTCGAAGCGGCACAGGATTTCCTGAACCAAAGGAAAAACAAATACATCCTTGACAACCGCAAGACCCTGACAAAGGAAAAACTCGAAGAAATATTATCAGTAAAAATACGTACCGAGAAAATCGCGATTAAGGATGCCAAGCTGCGTACCTTCATAACCGAAGACAGCAGCCGTGATGATTTGGTGGCACACGTTTATGATGTTACTTATGGTGTCATCAAACCCACCGATAATCTTGTAATCATCGATGACAGTATTGTGCGTGGAACGACTTTGAAGATGAGCATCATCAAGATGATGGACCGCCTGAAGCCGAAAAGGATTGTCATTGTTTCCTCTGCACCACAGATCCGTTATCCCGATTGTTACGGGATTGACATGGCCAAACTCGAAGGATTGGTTGCCTTCCGCGCTGCATTGGCGCTGTTGAAGGAACGGAATTTATACCATATCGTCGATGAGGTGTATGCCAAATGTAAAGCTCAGGAGCACAAACCTGATTTGGAAATCGTCAATTATGTCAACGAAATATACGCACCATTCCAGCCGCAGGAAGTTTCAGATAAGATAGCCGAGATGCTGAGTTCCGAAACGATCAATGCTGAAGTGAAAATCATCTTCCAGACGGTTGAGAATCTTCACACGGCCTGCCCGAAAAACCTCGGCGATTGGTATTTCACAGGCGATTATCCGACCCCCGGAGGCAATCGTGTAGTAAGCAAAGCATTCATGAATTTCTATGAAGGTAAGGATGCAAGGGCTTACTAATCAGCAAAAACAGCATTACAACGTTTTTTTAGGCGTTTCGTCTAATATTTTTGTCGGAAACAGACAAGCACTATACTTTTGGTGAACCATGGAATTAGTAGGTTAAGTTTATGGTAGATTTGGGGCAAAAAGGGTGAAAGAAATTTCACCTTTTTTATTTTTATCAGGTACCGTAAGGTGCTTTTTTTATTTTGGCGTGCCACCGGCCGGTAAAATATCAGCAAAAATTAAATTTGTACACGGCCGCTGTCGGGCTATACGCTTCAATCTTTTAGGAATTTGCACTCCGCTGCGCTTCGTCCAAATCCTAAAAGGATTTCCGCTGCTATCCCTCACGCAGCAGCAGTTAAAATAATATTTGTTGAAAAATTACACCATCTGGTAATCCGCGAAAGCATCACGGATCTCGTCAAACACTTTCATTAAGTCATCTGCGCCATCCGTAGTTACCAATCGCTGGCGGTATTCCTTAAAGCCGTGTATGTTTTTGAAGTAATTGGTATAATGGCGTCTTGTCTCTACAATACCCAATCGTTCGCCCTTCCATTCCATGGCCCATTTCAGGTGGTTGGAAGCGGCTTCTATTCTTTCGGGCATGCCTGGCTTTGGCAAATGTTCACCGGTTTTGAAATAATGCTTGATCTCATCAAAAATCCATGGATAACCAATCGCTGCACGGCCAATCATCATGCCGTCAAGCCCAAAACGATTCTTATATTCCAGCGCTTTTTCAGGAGAATCGATATCGCCATTCCCAAAAATCGGCATCGTAATCCTTGGATTGTTCTTGATGCGCTGTATGTGCGTCCAGTCCGAATGCCCTTTGTACATCTGGGCGCGGGTCCGGGCATGAACTGTTAAAGCCTGTACGCCAACGTCCTGCAGCCTTTCGGCGACTTCATCAATGTTAATTGAATCCTCGTCCCAGCCCAGACGGGTTTTTACGGTCACCGGTAAATGCGTACTGCTGATGACTGCTTTTGTCAAACGGATCATCAAATCCACATCTTTCAAAACACCGGCACCGGCACCTTTACACACTACTTTTTTTACAGGACAGCCGAAATTAATGTCGATGAGGTCAGGATTTACGGCTTCCACAATTTTTGCAGACAACGCCATCGCTTCTTCATCTCCACCAAAAATCTGAATGCCGACCGGTCGTTCATAATCAAAGATGTCGAGTTTCATCCGGCTCTTGATAGCATCACGAATCAA
The DNA here is from genome assembly GCA_943367895.1 of Erythrobacter sanguineus. Classification (GTDB taxonomy): domain Bacteria; phylum Bacteroidota; class Bacteroidia; order Flavobacteriales; family Flavobacteriaceae; genus Flavobacterium. The sequence continues at coordinate 9,997 of CALRKC020000045.1, forward strand.
CCCTTCTGAGGAAATGAATTCACTGTACATGAGATCTGCACCGTGCATCTTACACAGCCGGCGGAAAGGCGGATCACTCACGTCTTCCATCGGGGCAAGCAGCAGCGGGAAATCAGGAAGTTCTATGTTACCAATTTTAACCATAGGATAATTTGCTGCAAAATTAGCGTTTTTTTCCGCAAGTGGCAAGACAGTGCCCGGCAACATAAATCCTGAGTTTTTTAAGTCCCGGAATACAACTTTATCCAAATAAAATCGTTAAAAACGTTAAATTAATATTTTTGAAAAATGATTAACCTGAGGAGCGCAATGCTGATTTTATGCCTGCTGACCGTATCTAGTAACGCCAACGCGCAGACATTTGGCACATTTGTCAAAAAAGCGGATTCCTGTCTCGTTGACAAGAACTATAAAGCGGCAAAAGAATTTTATAAAA
>CALRKC020000046.1:0-10376 GCA_943367895.1 Erythrobacter sanguineus
ATAAAAGAGCTTTTCAGGCTTATCCGAAAACCACCAAAGGATATTATAATGCCGCATGCGTGGCTGCGCTTTCAGGCGATAAGAAACAGGCATTTACCTGGTTGGAAAACGCAATTGCGAAAGGTTTTGACAATATCGGCCACCTGAAAAAAGATGCTGATTTTGAAAGTCTCCATAACGAAAAGCGATGGAAAAAGATCGTATCCGGACTCCAAAAGGAAACTGATAAGCGTGAAGCCAACTTCGACAAACCGCTTCAGAAGGAGCTTATTGCTATTTTTTATGAAGATCAGGAGTTCAGGCTCCAGGTCATCAATGCACAAAAGACATATGGTCCTGAGAGCAGGGCCGTGGACAGCCTGTGGAATATCATCGACCTGAAAGACAGTATCAATCTAATAAAAGTAACTAAGATATTAGATGGGAAAGGCTGGGTAGGAAAGGATAAAATCGGACAACAGGCAAACCAGACCTTGTTTTTGGTAATCCAGCATGCTGATTTAAAAACACAGCAGAAATACCTTCCATTGATGCGCAATGCGGTAAAAAGCGGCAATGCCGATCCAGCCTCGCTGGCACTTTTGGAAGACAGGGTCGCTTTGGGCGAAGGCCGTAAACAGATTTATGGCAGCCAGATCGGTACAGATCCAGCAACAGGAAAGAGATTTGTAATGCCATTGGAAGATCCCGATAATGTAGATAAAAGACGTGCCGCCGTAGGCTTAGAGCAGTTGTCTGATTATGTCAGGAACTGGGATATTGATTGGGATGTTGAGGCTTACAAGAAGGAATCAAACACAAAATAGGAAAGAATTCTCCCATAATTCGTTTAATTTTCCCGCATTGGTTTTTCAATGCGGGATTTTTTAAGGCTTAGATTTTTTCAAAAGTGAGGTAGTCGGTGCCGCCATTACCACCGCTGACATCAATAAGTTCAATCCTCGTTGCGGAGTAAGAAACGATATCCCAGTCATCGGACAATTCAGCGAAATTTGCCGGCGCACCGAAAAGGATATTAAAATCAATGTCACTGCTGTCGCTGCTGTCATCATCGCTATTGTCTGAATCGGAAACAGACCAACTGCCGCTGTAAGTATTTGTGCCGTTGGTCGCCGTCAGCACATTTCCGGAACCGAAAGTAAAATTATACCCGTTGAACTGAGCGGTTTCCTCACTGTCAGTATCAAAATAATACGTGACCCTCCAGCTGCCTGACGTGGCGGCATTTATCACAGGTTGAAGGTCTGTAGTCGAATTATCATCATTGCCGCATGTTGATGCCATCGTCATGAACATTGTTGCAGTTAATGCGAAGTAAAAAGAGATTTTTTTCATTGTAATTTGATTTAAGTGTTATAGATGAATAGAATTATTTAAATACTAATTTTTTTGAAGATAGAAATACCTGATATCACTGCCGCCGCCGCTTACATGTTCCATCTTAATCAGCGTTGGCGAAAATTCAGTGACCGTCCAGTCTTCCTCAAGTTCCTCCAGGCTGCTGCTGCTGAAGGTATATTCTGCAACCAGGTCACCGCTGTCCGTATAGCTTTGCCAGGTGCCCGTATTCGGGTTAGCGCCGGAAACAATAACGCTTCCGTCGGGATTGAATGTGAAATCATACGCCGTATAATCCGAAGTCTGGTCGGTATCCCGGAAGAAATAGGAGACATACCATGTACCTCCTGTAATCACTTCGGTAAAATCCGGTTCAGGATCTATAGTCCCCGGATCAAGCAAGGCGAGGCAATCATCTGTATAGCCGTCTATAGCAGATTCCAGGGCGGTATTATCCGCAACTGAAATTCCGTTGCCCTCGGGATCATATAATGTCAAAGGATAGGAAAATGTATATGCGCCGTAATTGGATTGATGGTTCAGGAATCCGTGCAACGCTTCTTCATTGCCCAATGTAAAGGCCTCCGCAAACTGGTTGTTAAAATCATATGCCTTAATTCCCAAAGGATAAAGAAGGTCGATACACGAAAGCTCAACGGAAGCGAGGCAGGCTGCCATAGCGTTGCTGAACTCGGTCTGGGAAGCCATCGTCCTTTCCGAATAGTCGGTATAGGTAACGGTTATCGGAAATTGGATGACAACCGAATCAGTATCAGCTGCGGAAGCACCGAATATATCTCGCACCTGCTGATAATCTGAAGCATCGTTAATGACAACCGTTTGATTGTTCGCCATTACCGTCACCGGAAAGTTCACTGCAAAGCAGCTGGTGCCGTCGATGATATTGTCAATCGCTGTAGGATATTGCGACACCTGCAGCAGTTTATTTTTTAGCGCAGCGTTGTTCAGCAGGTTATCCTGTGGCTCGTTTTTGACAATGTAAGATTCGGTTTCGCACGAAATGCAAAAGACGGCGGTAAGCATGATGAGGATAAGTTTTTTCATCTCAGATTGGTTTTCATAGCTAAGACAGAATTTTTTACAACATCCCTACCTCCCATAAAAAAAAATGTTACTTTCGTCGCCAAAGTAATAGTCTTTTTTTATGAAACTACCTGAATCGCAGGGAATTTGCGAGGAATATAATTTTACTAAATTTTTCAGGGCACACATCAGCGGACTCAGGAATTACCTTTTCTTCAAGTTTGGGGATGGAGCTCTTGCGGATGATCTGGCACAGGAAGCCTTCGTAAAATTGTGGCAAAACTGCGCCGAGGTGCGATACCCGAAATCATTTGTGTATACCGTCGCTAAAAACAGTGCGCTGAATCATGCCTCCAGCCAGAAGACCATTCAAAAATATGCCGACAGACTGCCATCAGAAACAACGGATTATGCCAGTCCGGAATTCCTGATGGAGGAAGAAGAGTTTCAAAAAAAGTTTGATAGGGCTATTTCGGAACTAACAGAAGCACAGCGCACTGCACTGCTGCTGAACCGGATCGAAGGGAAAAAGTACCGTGAAATCGCTGAGATGCTTGGCATTAGCGTTAAAGCAGTGGAAAAGCGCATTCATGGGGCTATGGTTGCGATGAAAGAAAAAATTGAACATTTCAGGTAGGGTCTCAGGGACTTTTTCTGTCAGATAATAAAGTGGCTAACATGAAAGATGATACACAACTTGCCCGATGGCTTGCCGGAGCAATGAGCGATAAGGAACGGCAGGCTTTTGAAAGCAGCCCGGATTTTGATGCTTATGTGCGCATAAAGAACAATTTCGACAGGCTTCAGAAGCCGCATTTTGATGCTGATACGATTTTGGAGAACGTCTTAAAGCATGAGAAAACGCCTGTCAAAACCATTCCGTTGTATCGCAGAACATGGGTTCAGGCAGCCGCTGTATTGGTTTTCCTGCTCGGACTTGCAGTTGGATTTACGCTTCCTGAATCGCCCAAAGCAGCAAACGGGAAACAATTCGCATTTGAACTTCCCGATCATTCTGAAGTTATCCTGAATGCAGGCTCAAATGCCTCCTACCGCAATTGGAACTGGGATTCAAACCGCTCGTTGTCGCTGGAAGGAGAGGCTTATTTTAAAGTAGCCAAAGGCAGTACTTTCACCGTGAATACAAATCTGGGGGACGTACAGGTAGTTGGGACGCAGTTTAACGTCAAGGCCAGGGAGAACCGCCTGGATGTGGTGTGTTATGAGGGAAAAGTCCGCGTGAAGTTTAAGCAGGAAGAAGTCCTTTTAACTGCGGGGCAAAGCATTGCCTTCGGCGGAAATGCAGCATCAGGAAAAAAGGCTGTAAAAGTTACCGCACCGCAATGGCTTCAAGGCGAACTCGTATTTTCGCAGGACAACCTCGGTGCCATTATTGCTGAAGTGGAAAGGCATTACGATGTAGAGATTGCTTTGAGCGGCGGATCGGGACAAGTGTTTACAGGTTCGCTGCCGGGTAAGGACCTCGATGCTGTGCTACAGGTAATTTCACTGACTTTTCACCTGAAATGTGTAAAAACGGCTGATGCCATTACCTTATCCCCGGCTGATGCGGTTCAATAATAACTTATTTTTATTGTTGTTACTCCCGTGGTTTTGTTTCCCGCAACAAGGAGATAAACTACCGCTCAAAACCATATTGGAACAAATCAGCAACAGCAATAACATCAAATTCACATACCTCGACGAGGAACTGGCCGTATACACGCTTGTGCCCCCGGAACAAAGGCTTTCGCTTGAGTCAAAACTCGACTATATCAGGAAAAGGACAAGGTTGCGGATTGAGAAAGTTACCACCGGTTATTATGCAGTGTACAATGATCAAAAAATGGATAAGCCGTTGTGCGGATACTTAATTGATGCAGAAACGGGATCCGGTATTGAGAATGCGATTATCAGGGTTTCCGGGCAACGAGATGTTATGACCGATGACAAAGGGTATTTTGTATTGTCGGTACTGACGCCCAATAGCATTACCGCTATACACTTAGGTTTTGCTGAAAAAACAATCAGTCCGCACGAGCTGTACGTCACTGATTGCCCAAAAATCAAATTAACGCCCTTGGTAACGGCATTGGAAGAAGTGACGGCACAGCGTTACCTCACGACAGGCATCAGCAGGATACCATCCGGCGAGCTCGTGGTGAAACCATCGAAATTCGGGATTTTACCGGGCCTTATCGAAGCGGACGTATTACAAACCATGCAGCAAGTCCCTGGAATTGCCAGCCTTGACGAAACAGTATCCAACGTAAATGTCCGCGGCGGAACGCACGATCAGAATCTTTTCCTTTGGAACAACGTCAGGATGTTTCAGACTGCCCATTTCTTCGGGCTGATCTCTGCTTTCAATCCTTTGCCGGGTACGAGGATCACGATTTCAAAGAACGGTACTTCAGCATTTCTTGGGGAAAGTGTGTCTGCTACAGCGGCTATTTCATCGGATATAAATAGTAATAAAAGGAATGTCGTTGCTGTAGATATGATTGCAGGCAGTATTCTTTCGAACATAAAGTTATCCGAAAAGTCCACGTTGCAGGTTTCCGGCAGGAGAACGTTTTCAGATATTTTTGCCTCACCAACATTCACCAGTTATCAGGAGCGCATCTTCCAAAACACTACGATTACGGATCTTTCCCAAAACCAGGAAGTGAAGGTCAATAGTGACGAGGCGTTTTATTTTTATGATTTTTCGCTGCAGTATCAACTTAAGGCCGATGAGCAAAACGAACTATCGATCGATTTGATTGGTATTGACAACAACTTAAACGTATTGCAGGAAAATCCTTCACTAAGCAAGACCAGTACCCTCGCACAGCAAAATTTCGGCGCAGGCCTGCAATGGAAGCATAGATGGAATGACAAACAGCTGTCGACCATAAACGCGTTTAGCTCTTGGTACGAACTCCAGTCAGGAAGTGCTGCAATTGGTACAAACCAGTTTGCTTCACAGCGCAATACCGTCTTCGACAAGAATTTTGCGGTACAGCACCAATATGCTTTTGCAAAAGGGAGATCGGTAAGCGTCGGCTATCAGTTTGATGCCGTCAGCATTGTCAATGCAGATGCCATCAATGATCCTTCTTTTTCGAGATATCAAAAGGAAGTTTCTTTGTCACATGCCCTGATTGCGGAGGGGATTTATGAACCGGAAGACCGAAAAACATATATACGCGCCGGACTGCGCGGCAACTATTTTCAAAAATTCCAATCGCTGTTGATCGAGCCGCGACTTACCGTCAGCCATGCGGTTACGCCTTCAGTAAATATCGAAGTTATGGGTGAGTTAAAAAACCAGACACTATCGCAGTTGATTGACCAGCAGCAGGATTTCCTTGGGATTGAAAAACGCAGGTGGACACTGGCCGACGGCGAAGATGTCCCGGTGCAGAAAAGCAAACAGCTTTCCGTAGGAATGACTTACAGCCATGACGGCTGGCTTCTAAGCCTGGACAATTTTTACAAAAAAGTAAACGGCATTACCAGCGACAGTCAGGGCTTCCAGAATCAGTTCGAGTTCGAGAATGCCACCGGAAATTACAGCGTCATCGGTACAGAGCTGCTGGTACAAAAAAATTTCGGGCATTTTTACAGCTGGGTGTCTTACAGCTTCAACGACAACCAATACCATTTCGACGAGTTTACGCCGCCGGGATTTTCAAATAATTTTGCAACAACACATGCTGTTTCATGGGCAGCGATTTATGAATCGAATCAGCTCAGACTCGCCTTTGGTGCGAAATGGCATACAGGAAGGCCTGTAACTACACCGAATGAGTTTCTCATCGACAACAACAATCCCGCGAATTCCGAGATTGTTTACAATTCCCCTAACAATACCGTGCTCGATGACTATTTACAAGTGAATTTCTCTGCTTCTAAGACCTGGAGCATCGGGAAGCACTGCACGCTGAAGCTAAGCGGCGCGGCAATAAACCTTTTGGACAGGGAGAATGTAATCGGACGCTTCTACCGGATTAACCGGACTAAGAATGCCGTGGAAAGCATCTCGACTTTTGCGTTGGGTTTTACCCCGAACCTGAGTATGAAAATGAGTTTCTGATTTAAGACTTCGCGTTTTCAGCCAGTATTATCAATTGCATTTATTTTGGCGACCCTGCCGGCCGGGCTGTCCGCTATATCTTTTTTCCGGAACGTGTACAGGTTTCTAGCACGATTGGCCGGGAAAAAAAGGATGCCGCTTCCATCCCTGTCGCAGCATCAACCATCCCCGATGCACTGACTTCAAAACCCATTGAGAGCAAAGGCAAACTGTAGCGTCCGAAGACTCCGGAAACAAAAAAACCACCCGAAGGTGGTTTGTAGTAGCCTCGCCAAGAATCGAACTTGGATCTAAAGTTTAGGAAACTTCTATTCTATCCGTTGAACTACGAGGCCATAGTTTTAGATGGCGCGAAAATAGTAATTTTTTTAGGAAATAGGAAATTATTTTGAATGCGCTTTACGACAAGACGTTTCGATGTTGCGAGCCGCCTGGTATAATCTCCTTTGTTATTTTGACTCCCGGATTTTGTTTGCGCGCCGCTTATGGAGAAACGGTGCGCAGGTCTTGCAGAAGCGGCATTCCCTGCCGTAGCAGTTTCAGATAAAATTTTTTTTTGCCGCCACGCAACCAATTGAATATGACCTAATCTAATGGTTATAACCATCAGACAGAACAAATCAAACGAACAGTAACAGGAGGTCAAGGCCCTGTTAACTACCCAGCTCCGCAAAGTCACCCGGCTTTGCGGTTTTTTTTGCAATAAAAAAGCCACCGACGGCGTCGGTGGCTTTTCCAAAAAAAATCTAAAATCTAATATTTAAGGTAGGACAAAAGTATCTCTTTTATACCATAACGGGTCGTGCCGAAGTATATTGTGCCGAAGTTTAAATTCAGAACGCTTTATTTTATAATCTGAATATTTACGGTAAGCGTCCCGTGGTTTTTGTTGTCCGTGATTTCCATAAAAGCACTTTTGGATAAATCCAGCTCCCTGCTTTGCTTCTGCGGCCCTCGGTCGTTAACGGTGACGGTTACAGATTTGCCATTAGCCACGTTGATGACTTTTATTTTAGTGCCAAAAGCCAGAGAACGGTGGGCGGCAGTGCGTTTGGTGTTGCTGAATTTTTCACCACTGGCAGTTTTCCGTCCGTTAAATTTATCAGCGTAGTATGAGGCTTCAACATTGCGCTTGTAAAAACTCCCTGAAGCATTTTTTCCGGAGCCGCAGCCGTATAAGACCAGGAATAGAAAAACAGCAATGATACGGGCGGTTTTCATAAGCTTTTTATTGCACCTCTTCTATAGTTACTTTCAGGGAGCCTCCATATCTTGAAGAGGCAATTTCCATAAACGCTTTTTTGGTCAGGTCGATGTCACGGCCTTTGGTAAAGGGTCCGCGGTCATTGACTTCAACAACTACCGATTTTCCATTCGCTTCGTTGGTAACGCGAAGCCTGGTTCCGAATTTTAAATTGCGGTGTGCGGCAGTGTATTTCGAATTGTCGAAGCGTTTTCCGCTTGCGGTACGTCTGCCATTGAGCTTGTCTGCATAATAAGAGGCGTGCCCATTTTTCTTAATCAATTTGTATTTAGGGACCAATTTCAGGCTGTCAACCAGCGCCGCCTTCTTGATGGAATCCTGTTGTTTCCGGTCCTGTAACCTGCGGTCCTGTTTGAATTTGGCTGTGGCTTTTTCATGCCCCGAAAACCCGAACACAAATATCGTCGCGAATAATGCCAGCAAGCCTATGGTGGTTTTATATTTCATGAAGAATGCTTTAATGGATGTGGATTTCATACCATGTTAAAATGAAAAAGCTCCTTTCGGGAGCCTTGATTTACTTAAGCCATAAATCCCAGGGAATACGAGATAGGATTAAAATCGCGCCAATGGAATAGAATATGGCAATGGTTTTGAATTTTTCACGGCTGGTGGCTTTCTTTTTATGCAATGACCAACCCACAGTAATCAATATAATGGCAATAATGTTGATTAATGGATGTTCCAAAGCGGTAAGGCGGAATGAGGCATCCTTAATCTGTGATAATGCAGCTTTTCCCAAAGGCGATACAAAATAAAGTATGATCCCAATCAGGAATTGTATGTGAACACCAATCAATCCCAGCAGTGCAGCCCGTCGGCTGCCCGGAGTGAATTCTCTTTTTGAAGTCAGCCCTGTCACCGAGGTAATAATAGCTATCAGTATTAATGCGATGGCTGCATACGCCCAATAAGCGTGGAATTTCTGGATATAAATGTAAGTATCGTTCATTTCTTAATTTTTTAAGGGAATCAAATATAAGAAAAAAACGATAAAAAAAGCCCCGCGAAGGAGCGAGGCTTTAAAGTATTTGATGTTATTTATGCTTTAGAAAATACTGGAGCAACATTTGGGTTGAGCCATCGTGCGGTTTTATTTCCCCTGAATTTATCTCATCAAGTATTGAATTCGCAAGCTGTTTGCCAAGCTCTACACCCCATTGGTCATAACTGAAGATGTTCCAGATGATGCCCTGAACAAAAATTTTATGTTCATATAAGGCTATCAAAGCGCCGAGATTTTCAGGAGTCAGCGATTGGATTAATAAAGTGTTGGTGGGTTTATTGCCATTAAAAACCTTAAACGGCAGCAGGAAATCTGCCTGTTCAGGAGCAATCTGCTGTTTAGCAAATTCTGCTTTTACCTGCGCTTCATCCTTTCCGTTCAGCAACGCTTCGGTCTGGGCAAAAAAGTTTGACATCAATTTGTTGTGATGGTCTTCGTTACCATATAGTGGTTTGACAAAACCGATGAAATCGGTTGGGATTAATTTGGTCCCCTGGTGAATTAACTGGAAAAAAGCATGTTGTGAATTGGTTCCCGGCTCGCCCCAGATGATTGTGCCGGTTTGGTAATCGACAGGATTTCCATTGCGATCGATGCTTTTTCCATTGCTTTCCATAATACCCTGTTGCAGATATGGAGCAAGTTTTTGCAGGTATTGGGTGTAGGGGATCAATGCTTCGCTTTCGGCACCAAAGAAGTTGTTATACCATACGCTAATTAATGCCAGTATTACCGGAATATTTTTGTCGAAATCGGTGTTTTCGAAATGCTCGTCCATATTATTGGCGCCCGTCAGCAATTTGTCGAAATTGTCAAACCCGACCGCCAGCGCTATGGACAACCCTACCGCACTCCACAGTGAAAAGCGTCCGCCAACCCAATCCCACATGGGGAAGATGTTATTGGGGTCAATGCCGAAATCGGTCACTTTTTGAATATTGGTTGAAACGGCCACAAAATGTTTTGCGACGTCTTCCTGTACGGCCGATTTGAGGAACCATGCACGGATGGTTTCGGCGTTGGTAAGTGTTTCCTGGGTTGTAAAGGTTTTGGAAGCGACTACGAATAAGGTGGTTTCGGGATTGATTTTTTTCAGGACTTCCTGAACATGATCACCGTCAATATTCGAAACGAAATGCACATTGAGGTGGTTTTTATAAAATTGCAAAGCTTCGACCACCATCGCCGGACCAAGATCAGATCCTCCGATACCGATATTGACGACATCTGTAAAAGCTTTACCGGTAAACCCCTTTCTTTGGCCATTGATTACTTCGTCTGTAAATATTTTGATCTTGTTTTTTACAGCGTAAATTTCGGGCATGACATTGGCGCCGTCGATAAAAATACTTGCCGATTCGGGAGCGCGTAATGCTGTATGCAGCACTGCCCTGTTTTCAGTTTGATTGATGGCTTCTCCAGAAAAATACTGTCTGATTGCGTCTTTTAAACTCACTTCTTCGGCAAGTTGTAAAAGCAACGATATGGTTTCTTCAGAAATTATGTTTTTTGAATAGTCGATAAGGAAATCATTCCATTTCAGGCTAAATTTACCGGGTCTTGAAGCGTCTTCAGCAAACATCTTTTTCATCGATGCATGTTCCAATTTTGCGAAATGGTCATTTAGTTTCTGCCAGGCAGCC
>CALRKC020000047.1:0-10351 GCA_943367895.1 Erythrobacter sanguineus
ATAGGCAAATCCGCCCGCCATTCCTGTTTCCTCATCGGCGGAAAAGGCAGCAAGGATTTTTTCGAAATAGTTATCGGGAAGGATTAAATCGGCATCCAGTTTTACGATCACATCATAATTTTCATCCAATGTCTCATAACCTTTTTCAAACGCACGTATGACTTTACTCCCCGGTAAATGAACAGCATCTGACAAGGAATTCACCAAAGTAATAAATGGATATTTTTGACTATAACCCTTAACGATTTCAGCAGTGTTATCTGTAGAATTGTCATCCACCACAACAATCCGCGAAGGCAGTATCGTTTGTGTAATCAGCGAATCAAGCGTCAGGCTGATGAACGCCTGTTCGTTGTGTGCGGGAATGACGATGTAGTATTTCATGCTGCAAACTTACTCTATTTTTGTAACCACATTTAGGTTTGTTTGGTAATGAAAATTATGTTTTTTAATTTATATTTACATAATATACAAAAAAATAAAAAGTGAAACGTCTCCCCGTCATTATTTTACTGTTTTTTGGACAAATTTTATTGGCGCAAGTCCCAAATGATTTTTTAGTTCCAAATAATATATCAGCAGAAAGGAATTCAAGATTCAGGGTCTCTGATGCTCCTGACGATTTCTTGGAGATTACAAATTCAACACAATTCGACAATAGTTTCATCCCCTCAATATGGGGACATCAACAGTCAGACACACGTTTTGTGTTGCGCCTTTTTGCAACAACTACATCCACATATGATTCTGGAATATTGCCATTAATGATTTTTCGAGCTGAATTACGTAACGCCATAAACCAATCGGCACCCACTGGAGGGACTTTCCCATGGGGAAATGTCGCGGCAAATGTTGTTAATAGACCATTATTTTCATGGCAAAACGGTAATACAGACTTAATGACCATAAGGGCTAACGGCTTTTTAGGGATTGGAACTACTACACCAAGTGCATTATTGCATACTTTTGGGACAGTAAGATTCGAGAATCTCCCTAACAGCACTGTAGCCTCATTTATGTTAGGTACCGATTCCAGTGGTAACGTATCTGAATATCCAATCCCTGCCGGTGGCAACCCTGATGCAGACTGGCTCAGGCCTGATGGCAGTGTCTCTTATTCAATAAATAATGACATCTACACAAATGGTAAGGTTGGTATAAATGTTCAGAACCCTTCAAGTGATTTTGATGTTGACGGTACGGTACGCCTGCAGAACCTTCCTAATAGTACGTCAGCTTCATTTATGTTAGGTACCGATTCCAGTGGTAACGTATCTGAATATCCAATCCCTGCCGGTGGCAGCCCTGATGCAGACTGGCTCAGGCCTGATGGCAGTGTCTCTTATTCAATAAATAATGACATCTACACAAACGGTAAGGTTGGAATTGGAACCAGTATTATTCCAACTTCAGTTGGTACGGAAGATGTAAGTTCTTATGGGTTATTCGTAAAGGGGGGTATACTTACCGAAGAAGTCAGAGTAGCTGTTGAGTCAGAATGGGCTGATTTTGTTTTTGATGATGAATATAAGTTGCCGACATTGAAAGAAGTCGAAGAACAAATCCGAAAGGAAAAGCACCTTAAAGATATTCCAAGTGCAGAAGAAGTAAAAAACAATGGAATTGAACTGGCAGAAATGAACAAACTGCTTCTACAGAAAGTCGAAGAGCTCACGTTATATGTCATTGAGCTTAATAAGAAAGTCGAAACTCAGCAAGCTGAAATAGACATTTTTAAAAAGGAGAAGAAATAATGAACATGAGATTCGTTTATACCATTTTATTGACCACTCTGTCTTTTACTTTATATTCGAGCACCTTTTCTTCATATAGTTTTAGCATAGCTCTCCACGATTCGATTAAAGGATTGAAAGAATTAAAACTATATTCTTTTCTCTATGATTGTCATGAAAGCATTGTCCTCCAGCAGCAGGAAATAAATACTCAATATTTGTATTGGGCTTCAAAAGATATTACAGCTTCAGGAAATTATAAAATTTTACCTTCTTCAAATATAACAATGAAAGCGGGAAAAGTAATTACTCTGAAGCCGGGAGTAACCATATACAAAGGGAATAAGTATCTTGCAAGGATTGAAGCCTGTAACAATACTTGTAATGAAGTATTCGATTATCCAAAATTCTTTACACCTAATGGAGATGGTGTTAATGACTACTGGAATATCAATGAGCTCTCACTAAGAGGACTGAAGGATGTGAACATTTATATATTTGATCGTTACGCAAAACTATTAACAGTAGTCCATCCTTTGGCTTCCGGTTGGGACGGAACTTACAATTCCATACCATTGTTCTCGGATGATTACTGGTTTAGGGTGACATATATAAACTGTGCCGGAAGTCTGAAAGAATTTAGTGCTCACTTCACATTAAAAAGATAAAAAAGTTACAAGTTATGGGTAGTGATAAAGACAGTTTGTATATGATTTCCGGAAAATACTTTCTTCCTACTATAAAAAAACAAAGCATTTTTCCGTATTATCATCTTATAAAGGACAATACGGTTCCACATATTGAAAATCTCTACAGGTTTAAGAATGTACAGCAGTTTATGGATGATATTGATTTCCTGAAACGCAACTATAAGCCAATTAATCCTAAACAGCTTCTAAGTGGTTCAAGGCCTGAAAATTCTTTCCTGATTACTTTCGACGATGGATTGGCAGAAATTTATTCTATTGTTTTTCCAATACTAAAAGAAAAAGGTCTCAATGCAATTTTCTTTATCAATCCGGATTTTGTAGACAACAACGAGAGCCTTTACAAGCATGACATCAGTATCATTATTAAGAAGCTGAAAGATGAAGGGTTCAGTCCGGCACATGTAAAAATTATTACTGAAGCACTTACCATATCACATACTTCTGAAAGTGATTTGATACAGCAACTTAAAAGCGTAAAATTTTCTGATCGAGACAGGATAAAAGCACTTTTGACGAAGTTGGACATTAATATCGCCGATTATCTCAATACTCAAAAGCCTTACGTTACAAAAGCCCAGATTAAGGAAATGCTGGAAGCCGGGTTTTATTTCGGAGGGCATACAAGGTCACATCCCCCATTAACACAGCTTTCATTTGACGAACAGAAGTCTGAAATTATTGGATCCATAGAATGGCTTAAATCCAATTTCGGAATTGAGTACTCCCTTTTTGCTTTTCCTTTTTCCGATAGTGGAATTTCGCAAAAACTGATGAATGATTTATTTAAATATGATGAGAACATCTTGATTTTTGGCAACTCCGGAATTAAAAAGGATATTGATGAAAGAGTAATTCAAAGGTTCTCGCTTGAAAATCCCGATAAAGATCCTGTAAAACAGATAGTCACGGAAAATCTTTATAAATTTTTTAATAAACTGATCGGAAAATACCAAATTCGAAGAAATGGTTGAAATTAAAAAAATAATGAAAAGGGATATCCCTGCGCTTTTTGCTGATATTGAAGTATGGAAGCATTCTTTTATGGCAATCAGTAAGCATAGGCTACAGGCGCATTATATGAATCCTACTGCCGCTGATGATGACGTAGTTTTATTGTTGGCATACATCGACAATGAACTTGTTGGGTATATGGGTGTTTATGTTGATGAAATTATCCTAAATGGTTTAAAGAGCAAGATTGGCTGGCTGTCAACGTGGTGGGTGCATCCTAAAACGAAAGGCAGCGGAATTGGAAGGGAAATACTCAATACAATGTATGGGGTCAATAATGGGAAAATAGGTATTTCACAATTTACACCAAGTGCCAAAAGGGTTTATGACAAATCGGGTTATTTTTATACACTAAAAGAAAACAATGGTGTTAAAGCCGTTTTGAAAAGTCATCTGGCTTATTTAATGCCTCAAAAGTATCCATCAATCAGATTTCTCATGCCAATATTTGAAAGCATTGATTTTCTGATTAATATTCCAATCGCGGCCAAGCTTTTTTTCTGTAAAAAATCAATAAGCGGGAAATTAAATGGCGTTATTATTGAATATCTCAATATAATTGATCAGGATACAAGAAATCTCATTGAGAAGTACTCCCAGGGACATATTTCCCCAAAAAGCAATGCATTCTTTGAATGGCTCAAAGCCTATACGTGGGTACAAGATGCACCATTACTCAATTTTACTGAAAATGGAAAATACGAATTTTCCATTTATGATAAAAGTTTTGATATTTACCTTGTCAAAATTATAAAAAATGAAGAGGTTGTCGGGTTTTTAGTACTTCAGAAAAGAGATAAAACTATAAAGGTTTTGTTTGCATATTATGATATGGACAAAGATGCAAAACTGGTTTCAGACATAATAAAGTTGCATTGCATCAACCTGAAGGCTAAAGAGATAATTTGTTATGATGCGGGAGTCAATGAACAGCTTAAGCACTCTGCGGTATTCATTTACACAAGAAAGAAATTAAAGCAGTCAATTATTTCGAAAGTTTTTGGTAAAGATAATTTTGATGATGTGACTATGAATTTTGGAGATGGCGACTGTAGTTTCGCCTGATGTTTATTTAATCTTTTTAGCGTAAATAATATAATAACGGTTTGTAAATCGCCTTAGTAAAGGTCTTACGCCGAAACTTTTTACCGTATTCGTCCACTTTTCCCTTGCTACAATCTTCCATCCCGTTTTTTCCAAGAGCCAATCGAGCTGCCAGTCTTCAAATTCATGGTAATGACGGTCCCACATGTCTGTTTTACTACGGTACGCCGGTGAAAACCAAAGGCGCAACGGTATCGAAATAAAGATCTTATCAGACTGTATTGCATTAAGGACCGTAAACGGATTCAGTAAATGTTCAAAGATTTCAAATGCGGTTACCACCGTGGCATCGGACTTCCGCAATGCATCCTGATTCAGGTCCAGGTCTTCCCCGGTGGTGTTGGTTACGGAAAATCCTTCTTTTTTCATGATTTCCGAAAACGGGTTTTCCACACCCAGGTCCAATATGGTTTCTGAAGTGTTGATGTGTTTCCTGAGGAATTCTAAAGTGTGCTTAAATCTTTTATTTGGAAAAACTTCTTCGTACATGATTATTGCTGATTAGCGCTGCAAAGATAACAAGATAGTTGTTTTTTCGTAAGATTTTTAGCCCCGATCGAAGCGGCATCCTTTTTATTTTTTCTTTAAAAATAAAAAGATACAGCGCAGAGCGGGATTAGCTCCTGAAAAATCAAAACTCAATAACGATACACAATCGCGTTCACATTCATTCCCGCACCAACCGAAGCGAAAATAATGACATCACCCTTATGCAGCTGCTGTCCCTCGAGGCGGCCTGAGGTCAACAAATCAAAAAGTGTCGGGACAGTCGCGACGCTGCTGTTTCCGAGTTTATGAATGCTCATAGGCATGATGCCTTCCGGCGGGGTTTTCCCGTACAGTTTGTAAAAACGCTGGATAATCGCTTCGTCCATTTTTTCATTCGCCTGATGGATCAGTACTTTCTTAATGTCATCGATCGCAACGCCGCTTTTATCAACGCATTCCTTCATCGCCTTTGGAACCTGGGTCAATGCGAATTCATAAATCTTTCTTCCGAACATCTTAATATAGCGTACATCGGGATCGAGTTCCTTGTTGTAGGAATTGCCGAAAAAAAGATAACCGGCTTCCTCATGCGCAAATGTGGCGCTTTCATGCGCAAGGATGCCTTCTCCTTCGGCACCGGACAGTTCGATGACTGTGGCGCCCGCTCCATCGGAATAAATCATGGAGTCGCGGTCGTGAGGGTCGACCACCCTGGAAAGTGTCTCAGTACCGATTACCAGGCATTTTTTGGCCATGCCGGCTTTTATAAAAGCATAAGCCTGTATCACCCCTTCAACCCAGCCCGGACAACCGAAAAGGATATCATAGGCAACACATTTCGGGTTCCTGATGCCCAGTTTTTGTTTCACGCGGCTGGCAAGGCTGGGCATGATATCTGATTGGATGGCGCCTTTTTTGACATCGCCGAAGTTGTGCGCTAGTATGATATAATCCAATGTTTCAGGATCAATGCCTGAGTTATCGATTGCACTTTTGGAAGCAAGAAAAGCCATTTGCGAGCTCGTTACCTCGTCGTTCGCATAACGCCTGGATTCGATGCCGGTGATGTCCCTGAACTTTTCGATGACAATATCGTTGGTGTGTGGTAAACTCGTGCCGTCTTCATTCAGGAAAGCATGTTTTACGAAATCCGCGTTCTTGATTTCATTTTCAGGGATGAAACTGCCCACGCCTGTTATTGTTATTGCCATTGGTGTTAAATTTCAGCTAATTTAATGAATTAAGTGGTCTTTACTGATAAAGGGAGGCGGTATTGCCGAAAATAAGCTGTTTTTCGGAATTTGTTACAATAAATCTTTTTACAGCAGTTTTAATTGCATTATTGTAGCAATAGAAAGGGCAGACGTCTTTATTTTCTCGGCATTCAGACCGCTGAAATGAAGGTCCAACGTTTGGTTAAGATGGTTCAGCCATGCAGAGAAATGGTGTTTTTCCAAAGCAGATTTAATGTGCAGGTTTTTGTGGATTTCAAAAATGTTGTTTTTATACTTCGCCGTATTGAAAAGTAACTGTTCCCAAAAATCGATAATCAGCGGGAGGTGTTCCTCAAGATTTATCTGAGCCACTTCAGTGAATATATAATTTACGGATGGATCATCGAGCAAAGTGGTGTAAAACGCACGCATCAGCACCTCGAGGTCGGACCTGTTCTGAATATCTTTCATAAATAGAAAGTCCCGCTTTGAACGGGACTTTGATATTAATTTTCCATGTAAGCCTCAATCGGGGCACAGGAGCAAATCAGGTTCCTGTCGCCGTAAGCATCGTCAACACGACGCACACTTGGCCAGAATTTATTCTCAGAAATGTATTCCAATGGAAACGCAGCCTGTTGTCTGGTGTAGGGCATATTCCAGTCGTCTGAAGTCAGCATGGCCAAAGTATGTGGTGCATTTTTAAGTACGTTATTGCTGTCTTCCGCATGGCTGCCTTCAACCTCTTTCCTGATGGAAATCATGGCATCACAAAAACGATCAAGTTCTAACAAGTCCTCACTTTCAGTAGGTTCTATCATTAAAGTACCTGCCACTGGGAATGAAACCGTAGGGGCGTGGAAACCATAATCCATTAAACGCTTGGCGATATCACTTACCTCAATGCCATTTTGTTTGAAAGAACGGCAATCCAGGATCATTTCGTGTGCGACCCTGTTGCGCTCTCCCGTGTACAGAATCGGATAGTGGCTTTCAAGCTTGGTTTTGATATAGTTTGCATTGAGGATGGCATATTTTGTGGCGTTTGTCAGTCCTTCTGCCCCAAGCATTGAAATGTATCCATAAGAAATCAGGCATACCAAAGCAGAGCCCCATGGTGCTGCGGAAATAGCCGTGATAGGTGTGTTTCCGCCGGTTGGAATTACGGGATTTGTAGGCAGGAAAGGGACAAGGTGTTCCGCCACACAAATTGGACCAACGCCGGGTCCGCCGCCGCCATGCGGAATGGCGAATGTTTTATGCAAATTCAGGTGACAGACATCTGCGCCGATGGTCGCGGGGTTGGTAAGGCCTACCTGAGCATTCATGTTGGCACCGTCCATATAAACCTGACCACCGTTGTCGTGGATGATCTGCGTAATTTCTCGGATAGCACTTTCATATACACCATGCGTCGAAGGATAGGTCACCATTAAGCACGATAAATCATCTTTATGTTCAATTGCTTTTGCACGAAGGTCGTCCACGTCCATGTTGCCATTTTCCAAAGTCTTGGTAACAACGATTTTCATCCCTGCCATCGCCGCTGAAGCCGGATTGGTGCCATGTGCTGATGATGGGATAAGACATACATTCCTGTGGTGGTCGCCTCTTGAAAGATGGTAAGCGCGGATTACCATAAGGCCCGCGTATTCTCCCTGTGCCCCTGAGTTAGGCTGCAAAGTAGTTCCTGCGAAGCCGGTGACCACATTAAGCTGCTGCTCAAGTTTTTTCAGCATGGTCTGGTATCCTTCTGCCTGATCCAGTGGTGCAAACGGGTGTATGTTATTCCATATCCCCATGCTTAATGGCAACATTTCTGCCGCAGCATTGAGTTTCATCGTACATGAACCGAGCGAAATCATAGAATGGTTCAGCGACAAGTCTTTTCTTTCGAGTTTCTTGATGTAACGCATCAATGCCGACTCGGAATGGTAGCTGTTAAAGACATCATGCTGCAGGAAAGAGGATTGTCTTTCCATATTGCTGCCCAAAGATTTTTCTGTGTTCAGCTCCTGGATTATAATGGTTTCTTTGCCGACGGCCTCCGCAAATATCCTGATGATCTTATTGATGTTGTCTGTCGAAACCGTCTCGTTAAAGGCGATTTGTACTGTCTCATTGTCGGGATAGTAGAAGTTGACTTCGTTTTTCTCAGCGATTGCTTTTACTTTTTGTGCATCCGCCTTAAGCAGTATCGTATCGAAGAAAGCAGTATTGGTCTGGTATACGCCCAATTTGTTTAATGCGTCTGCGGTCGTAACTGCCGAGGCATGGACTTTTTCTGCAATATACCGCAGTCCTTTCGGACCATGGTAAACGGCATACATTCCGGCCATCACGGCAAGTAGTACCTGCGCTGTACAGATGTTCGATGTTGCTTTGTCACGTTTGATATGCTGTTCCCTGGTCTGTAAGGCCATACGCAAGGCCCGGTTTCCATTGACATCCTGTGTTACACCGATAATCCTTCCCGGCATGCTCCGTTTGTATTCTTCTTTCGTCGCAAAAAAGGCCGCGTGTGGTCCTCCATAGCCCAGCGGAATTCCGAAACGCTGTGTAGTTCCCACTACGACATCAGCACCCATTTCGCCCGGTGAAACCAGCTTAACGAGGCTTAAGATGTCTGCAGCAACGGCTGTTTTTATATCATGTTGTTTTGCCGTGGCAATAAAACCGGAATAGTCGTGGACCTGTCCGTGTTTGCCGGGATATTGGAGCATGGCTCCGAAGAATTCCGCTGAAAAATCAAATGTTTCATGATTTCCGACAACCAGTTCAATACCGATTGGCGTAGAGCGGGTTTGCAGTACCGATAAAGTCTGTGGCAGGATTTCTTCAGAAACAAAGAATTTATTTGCATTGTTTTTCTTCTGGTCGCGTGTCCTTACATCAAATAAAAGCGCCATAGCTTCTGCGGCGGCGGTACCTTCGTCCAGAAGTGATGCGTTGGCAATTTCCATTCCTGAAAGCTCAATTACCACGGTTTGGAAATTCAGGATGGCTTCGAGCCTTCCCTGAGCAATTTCAGCCTGATAAGGCGTATATGCAGTATACCATCCCGGGTTTTCAAAGATATTTCTCTGGATTACCGCAGGAACAATCGCCGCGTGATAGCCCAACCCGATATACGTACTGAAGACCTTGTTTTTGTTGCCTAATTTTCTGATGTGGTTCAGGAACTCATACTCTGTTAAGGCAGGTTCAAGGTTAAGCGGTGCTTTAAGCCTGATATCATCGGGAATTGTTTCAAAAATCAACTGGTCTAAATCGGCTGCGTTGATGGTTTTCAGCATCTCAGGAAGTTCGTTTTCCCTTGGCCCGATGTGTCTTAAAGCGAATGCGTCTGTTCTCATTATCTGTGTTTAAGTTGTGTAAAAATAAGACAGTAAAATTAAATATAATAAACGGGTATTCCAAAGCCTGCTTTTTGATAAATTTTCAACTAAAACCGATTCTTATTAACACATTATCTAAATTTGTAAATATGGTTTTTTTAAGGCGTATTTTCGATTTCTACCTTCAGGCAAGTATCCACGTCGCGCTCTCCTGTACAGCATTGGTTTTGGTTACCAGGCAGGTGTTTGGTTTTGAAGATAACAGAGCGATATTGCCGTTTGTTTTTTTCGGAACGGTAGCGGGCTACAATTTCGTGAAGTATGACGCCCTTGCGCGTACCGCAAAAAAGCAGCCTGTTGTTCGGGTGAGAGCGATAACCTTTTTGAGTTTTTGCTCAATTTTGGCAGCAGCTTATTTTTTTCTTAAATTGGGAACTGCCACCCAGATTGCCTGTGCACTTTTTGCCGGATTGACCGTTTTGTACACGCTGCCTTTTTTTCCAAACCGGAGAAATGCGCGGAATTGGGCGGGTGTAAAAATTTACATCGTCTCGCTATGCTGGGCCGGGGTGACGGTAATCATGCCCGTACTCGATGCTGATCCTTCGTTTTCGCAGTTCGCGGAATGGGATGTGTACCTGAAATTCGTACAAAGGTTTATACTCGTTTTTGTGTTGGTGCTCATTTTTGAGATTATTGATTTAACGAAAGATGATCCGCATTTGCAAACCGTCCCGCAACAAATAGGCGTG
>CALRKC020000048.1:0-10202 GCA_943367895.1 Erythrobacter sanguineus
CCATTGGCGCTTATGATCGTGTAGTCGAATGTATCTACGCCATTAATGTCGAGGTTTGGGCTGTAGACAATAACGTCGTCCGAAATGTCATTCGGGGTGCCGTTGTCCTCTACCGTAATGACGCCTCCCAAAAAAGTCATTTCCGGAAATGCGGGCGTGGTGATGATAGGCGTTGTGCCAGGGCCAAATCCGCCAAAATAGTCATTTGCCAATACGTCAATTGTAACCGCCATATCTTCATCGGTAACAGCTGTGTCGGGATTCGCGACAATATCGTCAGGGCCTACGGTTTCAAAAACGGTGATATGAACCGTTGCAGCATAATTAGTCATGTCGCTCGTTGTGACAACGTATATCAGCGTATCCGTACCGGTAAATCCAGGATTCGGGGTGTAAACAATCATGTCGGGGTTTAGGTTTGTGTCTACGAAAGCTGTTCCGTTGGCAGGCATTGATTCAATACTCAGCGTTGCCGTCTCTATTCCGGGAATATTGTCGTTGGCCGTCACATGGATTGGTGCAGAACCGTTCTCAGGTATATTCACAGTATCATCAACCGCCTGGGCTGATGCTTTTGCACCTAAAAAGAGAAGCGATAAGAAGATGAGGTTGTAAAGTTGTTTCATACTAAATTGTTTTATTTTCAAATATATTGAATTAACAGATTGGTTTATAGCCTGTTTTTGTGGATGGATTACTACAACCAGCCTGTCATATTTAAAAAAAGCATAAAAAAAACCAGCCCGAAAGCTGGTTGTATATTGAACATGAAATAACTTGCTATTTGGCTACCCGTAAAACAAAATAATTCTTCTTTCCCCTTTGCAACAATACGAACGTATCGTTAATCAAATCTTTTGAAGTCAGTACAAAATCCTCTGCTATTTTTTCACGGTTTACAGAGATGGAGTTTTCGGTCAATGCCCTTCTGGCTTCGCCATTTGACTTTACAAACCCGGATTTCTCATTCAGTAAAGAAACAATATCAATACCGTTTTCAACATCGGTCCTTGAAATCTCCGCCTGCGGAACGCCATCAAAAACTTCAAGGAAAGTTGCCACATCAAGTTGCTTTAAATCTTCGGCATTCGAATTTCCGAAAAGGATGTTTGAGGCCTGTTTTGCTTTTGCCAGTTCTACTTCTGAATGCACAAAAACCGTAATCTCATCGGCAAGTCGCTTTTGTAAAACGCGTAAATGCGGTGCAGCCTTGTGCTCCTCAATCAGCGTATCAATAACTTCTTTGTCAAGAAATGTGAATATCTTAATGTATTTTTCCGCATCTTCATCGGTAGTATTTACCCAAAACTGGTAGAATTTATACACTGAAGTCTTATCCGCATCCAGCCAGATGTTTCCGCCTTCAGATTTCCCGAATTTCGACCCGTCTGATTTTGTAATCAAAGGTGTCGTTAATGCGAAAGCTTTTGCTTCGGTATTTGGATTCATCCTGCGGACCAGTTCAGTTCCGGTCGTAATATTTCCCCATTGGTCTGATCCACCCATCTGCAATACACAATTGTAATGCTTATGCAAATGATAGAAATCATAACCCTGTATCAGCTGGTAGGTAAACTCTGTAAACGACATGCCTTCTCCTTCTCCGGAGAGGCGTTTTTTCACTGAATCCTTGGCCATCATATAATTGACGGTAATCCTTTTTCCGACTTCCCTCGCGAAATCAATAAAAGAAAAATCCTTCATCCAGTCGTAATTGTTCACCATAATCGGCGCGTTTGCGTCTTTGGAATCGAAGTCAAGGAAACGCGACAATACATTCTTGATACCCTGCACGTTTTTGCTCAGCTGTTCCTCATTCAGCAGGTTGCGCTCATCAGATTTACCCGATGGGTCGCCGATCATTCCCGTTGCACCGCCTACCAATGCAATTGGCTGGTGCCCGAAACGCTTCAGGTGGGTCAGCAAAATGATCTGTACCATGCTCCCGATATGCAAAGAATCGGCCGTGGGGTCAAAACCGATATACGCGGTCGTTGCCTCCTTTAAAAGTTGTTCCTCGGTTCCCGGCATGCTGTCATGGTACAAGCCCCTCCAGCGCAATTCTTCGACTAAATTCTTCATCCTGATATTAAAATTTCGGCAAATATAGTGCAATTAAACAATTTGAAAACCGCTGCCCGCATTTTCATTTGCCATAATCCTTACCTTTACTGCATGATTTTAGTAACGGGCGGTACAGGTTTGGTGGGCACGCATCTTTTAATGCTTTTGGCTGAAAAAGAGGCGAAGGTCCGTGCAATCTACCGCAGGCCGGGACGCATCGAAACGGTTAGGAGGCAGTTTGATTTACAGGACAAATCTCAATTCTTTTCCAATATAGAATGGCTGCAGGCCGATATTACAGATGTGCCAACACTGGAGCAGGCATTTGCGGGGATTACGAGAGTGTATCATTGTGCCGCGATGATTTCGTTTGATCCTGCCGACGAAAATGCCCTGAGAAAAAACAATATTGAAGGTACGGCGAATATTGTCAATTTCTGCCTGTCAAATAATGTGAAGAAACTCTGCTTTGTAAGTTCGATTGCCGCGCTGGGTGACATTGCTGTCAACGAAACGAGCGTCACAGAAGAAACCGAATGGAATCCTGAGAAGTACCACAGCGATTATGCCATTTCCAAATATGGAGCCGAAATGGAAGTGTGGCGCGGCCAACAGGAAGGCCTGGAAACGGTCATTGTGAATCCGGGCATCATTATTGGGCCATTTGCATCAAAAGACGACTGGAAAACTGGAAGCGGCAGGATTTTTACTGAAATCAGTAAAGGAATGAAGTATTACACCAAGGGCAGTACAGGTTTTGTTGGTGTTTGGGATGTGGTACAGATTATGCATCAATTGATGGACAGTCAAATCCATGCTGAGCGTTTTGTACTGGTTGCAAAAACCATACGTTTTAATGAGCTGGCAGATATCATTGCGACAGAACTTTCTGTAAAAAAGCCAACGACTTATGCTAAAAAATGGATGACGGAAACGGCATGGCGCGTTGACTGGTTGATTTCCGTTTTATTTTTCCGGAAACGGAAACTTTCCAGGGCGACCGCCAAATCCCTGCACGTTGAGGAGTTGTACGATAACAGAAAGATAAAAAATATGCTGCATTTCGAATTCGAGCCCATGAAAACAGTAATTCATAAGACGGCTTCTTTTTTTTCACGAACCTAACCCCTGTTGAAATCAGAAATATTACGTTTTTTAAGCTTTGGTCTTTTCTTTACGGGGATGCTGTCATCCTTAAGTTCGATTTTTGGCTGCGGTGCAGCGGATTTGATTTTGGATAGTGAGTCGATACTTTTCTTATCGCGTTCCAGCCTCATCTCCACTCTTTTATAAAGCTCCGCATAACCATCGATATCACTGGCATAATAGCGATTACTCTGCGCAAACTGCAGGCTGTCTATTTTATATTTCTTATAAATGTAAGTAGACGGATTGATCTTTCGTTCGATAATTGAAATCGGATCAGACAAACGTATGGCATCCAGCAGCGACAAATCATATAAGATGTTGACCATCTTATCTTCCGGTATCAGGTTGTCCGGTTTTTCTACCGGTTTATCATTACAGCCGGCCAGCAGGAGCACAGCGCATAAAAGTCCAGCGATTTTTTTCATAAGGCCCGATTAACGGTTAAACAACAGCCTCTGGCCGCATTGCACATCCTTGATCTTAAAGTTATTGTAAACCAGTTCTCCGTTTACAAAAGTATGGGTTATCCTTGATTTAAAGGTGTAATTTTCAAACGGCGACCATCCACATTTATAAAGTATGTTTTCTTTTTTCACGCCCCACGGCATACCGGCATCAACGATCACAAGATCGGCAAAATAACCTTCGCGTATAAATCCCCTTTTCTCAATCGCGAATAGTTTGGCGGGATTGTGCGCCATTTTTTCGACGATTTTTTCAATCGATATCTTCCCCTGATGATGGGCTTCAAACATGGCTACAACAGCATGCTGTACCAATGGTCCTCCCGAAGGTGCCTGTAAATAAGGTAATTTTTTCTCTTCCAAAGTGTGCGGTGCATGATCTGTAGCGATAACGTCAATGCGGTCATCGAGCAGCGCTTCCCAAAGGGCATCACGATCTTCGGCGGTTTTTACAGCCGGGTTCCATTTGATGAGATTGCCCTTGGTGGCATAATCATCATTGGTGAACCATAGGTGGTGGATGCAGACTTCAGCGGTGATTTTCTTTTCTTCCAACGGAATTTTATTCGTGAAAAGTGCGGTTTCCTTCCCGGTCGAGACATGAAAAACATGCAGTCTCGCACCGGTTTTCTTAGCCAGCGCAATCGCTTTGGAAGACGAGATGTAACAAGCCTCTTCGCTCCGGATTAGATGGTGTGCAGTAACTGGAATATCATCGCCGTATTCCGCTTTATATTTTTCAAGATTGTTTTTGATGGTAGTCTCATCTTCGCAATGTACGGCAATCAGCATCGGGGTACTGGAGAAAATCTGTTCCAGGCTCTCCTCATTGTCAACCAGCATATTTCCGGTCGAGGAACCTAAAAATAACTTAATACCGGCGACATTCCTCGGATTGGTTTTCAGGATTTCGGCAACGTTGTCATTGGTGCCCCCCATCATAAAGGAGTAATTGGCATAGGAGCGTCCCTCCGCCAATTGGTATTTTTGTTCCAGTAATTCCTGCGTCACCGCATTCGGGACGGTATTGGGCTGTTCGATAAACGAAGTGATTCCGCCTGCAACAGCAGCTCTGGATTCCGTGGCGATGTCACCTTTGTGTGTTAATCCCGGTTCGCGGAAGTGCACCTGGTCGTCGATCGCACCGGGAATGAGGTAATTTCCTCCGGCATCAATGATTTTGGTAGCAGAGGATTTAGAGCTGATGCTTTCGGCAATTTCAACAATATATTGGTCTTCAATCAACAGGTCACCCTCAAAGATGGTGCCTTCGTTGACGATTTTGGCATTTCGTATTAATATCCTTTTCATAATCTTACGCTGGTTGGGTTTGGCTTAAAGCCGGTTGAAAAATTTCCTGATCCGCAATGAAATTACGCCGAAAACGGCTTCCTTGATAATGGAATTGCTCATTTTGGATTGACCTTTTGTTCGGTCGGTAAATATAATAGGCACTTCTGAAATCACGAACTTTTTGGCGTAAGCACGGTATTTCATTTCAATCTGGAACGCATATCCGATAAATTTAATCTTATCCAGATTGATGTTCTTGAGCACTTCGCTTCTGTAACACATAAAACCCGCAGTGGCGTCATGTATTTTCATTCCTGTAATCATCCGTACGTAAACCGAAGCAAAATATGAAAGCAATACGCGGCTTAAAGGCCAGTTCACTACATTAACGCCGGTAACATATCTCGACCCGATAGCGACATCGGCACTTTCAAAATGGCAGCAATCGTATAACCGCTCAAGGTCCTTTGGGTTATGGGAAAAATCGGCATCCATTTCGAAAATGTATTCGTATCCTTTTTCCAGTGCCCATTTGAATCCGTGCACATAGGCCGTTCCGAGCCCCGATTTTTTCTGCCTTCGCTCCAGAAAAATCCTGTTTGGGAATTCCTGCTGCAATTCCAGTACCCTTCCCGCAGTATTGTCGGGCGAATTGTCATCGATAATAAGCAAATCAAAAGGCTTGTGCTGAGAAAGTACTGCCCTGATAATGCTTTCGATGTTTTCAATCTCATTGTAGGTAGGAATAATTACAATGCTGTCGGTCATGCTGTCGTAGAATTTCACGGCAAAAATAATCTTTTTATTGATGCTGAATCTTAATTAATCCATAATATATACAAACAAAAAAACACTAATTTTGCGGCATGACAGCGGCGATTTCATTTCAGGAGCGTATTATAGAAAACAAGGACTGGGCAACCGTTTTGTTTGTTGTTTGCTTCATTCTGATTGCGGTGGCAAAATCAGTTTTCGAAGGTCGATTTGCCGATTTTTCCAAGCTTATTTTTTCGGACAAGTACATAAAGATTTACAAGGACACCTCCAACCTGATGAGCTGGTTTACGATTACGCTCTTTATGGTACAGGTGCTGTCTGTGGCGTTTTTTATACAATTCCTGCTGAGTTATTTCGGGTATATTCCGAAAGAGGCCAAAACAGATTGGGTCATTTATGTGCAGCTTTTTACATTTACCGGTGTTTTTATCCTTGCGAAATTCCTGGTGGAGAAGATAATTGCCGTTTCGTTTAATATTGAAGAATTTACCGAGCAGTTCAACCTGCAGAAAGTGAGTTACCGTACCTACCTCGGTATTTTGCTTTTACCGGTGAACATATTCCTGTTTTATAATGATGCTGTTGCAACATCGGTAATTTATGTCATTATTGGCATTATTTTGATAATAAACGTATTGACTTACCTTAATTCTTTGAAGATTTATCAAAATTTGATAATGGGTAAGTTGTTTTATTTTATTTTGTATCTTTGCGCACTTGAAATAGCGCCCTACTATTTTATGTATTATTGGTTTACAAAAAGTTAGCCTAAAGAAAGTTTATAATATGAAAGTGAAAACAATTTTGGTCTCGCAGCCAGAGCCTAAAGTAGAAAATTCCCCTTACTACGAGCTCCAACAGAAGCACAAAGTAAAAATTGATTTCAGACCTTTTATTCATGTTGAAGGCGTTAGTGCGAAGGACGTCAGGCTGCAGAAGATTGACCTTAACAATTATACTGCGATCATACTTACGAGTAAAAACTCAATCGACCACTTTTTCCGTGTGGCGGAAGAAATGCGATATAAAATACCTGAAGGCCTGAAGTATTTCTGCCAGTCAGAGGCCATTGCGTTTTACCTGCAGAAGTATGTGGTGTACAGGAAACGTAAGATATATGTCGGGCAAAAGGATTTTGTCGACATGTCCCCGCTGATCAAGAAATACAAGGATGAGAAATTCCTGTTACCGGCTTCAGATCAATTGAATGCCGATGCACCACAGGTTTTGAATAACCTGAAAGTGGATTGGACACAGGCTACGTTCTATAAAACAGTGATGAGCGACCTTTCGGATCTTGCAGACGTATATTATGATGTGCTGGCATTTTTCAGCCCAACAGGAATTAAGTCATTATTTATGAACTTCCCTGATTTCGAGCAGAACAACACCCGAATCGCAGTTTTCGGAAGTACTACTCAAAAGGAAGCTTTGGAGCACGGACTTCGTGTTGACATTATGGCCCCGTCACCCGAAGCCCCATCGATGACCATGGCACTCGAAAAATACATCGCTAAAGCAAACAAGGAAAAATAGGAGAACAATACTACTTGATATACAACCGCACTTAGTTAGTGCGGTTTTTTTCGTCCATAAAAAAACCCGTTTCAACATAGAAACGGGTTTTTTGAATCGCGTAATTAACTTTTATACTAAAGGGCCTCCGGCTAAAATCTCAGCGTTGGCAAATTCTTCAAATTTCGCAAAGTTCTCCTTGAATTTTTTCGCCAGTTCTTTTGCTTTTACGTCATATAAATCCTTGTCTGCCCAGGTGTTCCTTGGGTTTAGGATTTCGTCAGGGACATTCGGGCAGGATTGTGGTTTTGCCAGTCCGAAAACGACATGGTCTTTGTATTCTACGTTGTCCAGTTCGCCATTCAATGCAGCGGTAATCATCGAACGTGTATATTTCAGTTTCATCCTGTTTCCGATACCATAAGGCCCGCCAGTCCATCCGGTATTGATTAACCAAACGGTAACTCCGGCATCTTTCATTTTCTGGCTCAGCATTTCCGCATAACGGGTTGGATGCAATGGCATGAAAGGCGCTCCAAAACAAGCAGAGAAATTCGGTTGCGGCTCTGTAACCCCAGCTTCGGTTCCCGCAACTTTTGCAGTATAGCCGGAAATGAAATGGTAAGCCGCCTGTCCCGGTGTCAATCTTGAAATGGGGGGCAGGATTCCAAACGAATCCGCGGTCAGGAAAAATATATTTTTTGGGTTTTTGCCGATAGATCCCGGCTGTATATTGTCGATATGATAAATCGGATAGCTTACGCGTGTATTCGGTGTGATCGACACATCGGCGTAGTCAACCTCGTCAGTGCCGGGTTTGAAGATTACGTTTTCAAGTATGGCACCCCTTTTGATAGCGTGGTAAATATCCGGCTCGTTTTCTTCTGAAAGGTTGATGACTTTGGCATAGCATCCGCCCTCGAAGTTGAAAACGGTGTTTTCACTGGTCCATCCGTGCTCGTCATCACCAATCAGTTTGCGGTTCGGATCTGCAGAAAGTGTCGTTTTTCCTGTGCCCGAAAGTCCGAAGAAAATTGCGGTGTCGCCTTTCTCGCCAACGTTGGCACTACAGTGCATTGGTAACGCATTTTTATCGACAGGCAGGATGAAATTCAGGGCAGAGAAAATACCCTTTTTCATTTCGCCGGTATATCCGGTTCCGCCAATAAGTGCAATTTTTTTAGTGAAATTCAGGATGGCGAAGTTGTGTTGTCTGGTTCCGTCCACGGCGGGGTCAGCCATAAAGCCAGGCGCGCAGATGACGTGCCAGTCCGGAGTAAAATGCTCAAGTTCTGAAGCTTCAGGCCTTAAGAACATATTATAGCAAAAAAGGTTTGACCACGCGGTTTCAGTTACCACACGTACATTCAGCCTGTAATTGTCATCAGCACAAACATAACTGTCTCTTGCAAACACTTCTTTATTCGAAAGATAGGCAGTTACCTTATCATATAATTTGTCAAAATTTTCAGGAGAAAAGGGAATGTTTACCTTACCCCACCATACTTCTTTTTCGGTAATGTCGTCTTTTACGATAAAACGATCCTGTGGAGATCTTCCGGTAAACTCTCCGGTGTTGATGGCCAGCGCTCCTGTTGAAGCTTCACGGCCTTGTCCGGACTGTATGGTAATGTCGTGTAATTCGTCTGGGGTGAGCTGGTAATGGACTTTCGCGTTGTGTATTTTTAAATTTTCCAACGAAATCGATTTCGTAATCAAAGCGTTATTTGCCATAAAATTTTAAGTTGAGTTGTAAATTTTAAAGAGCAAAAGTAAAAAATTAAAATTACAACGTTGTAGTTAAGCCAAATTTTATGATTTTTTGCGAAAAATTTCAATGAATAACCAAAACCATCCGATAATTAACAGCGTTCCTCCAAAAGGGGTGAGGATTCCGATAAATTTAGTGTGGATTTCCATAACAGACAATAAAGCCAATACATAAAGCGATCCCGAAAAGAATATTATACCCCACAATATCAGGTTGTAAATTATTTTTCTGGCTTTTTCGGAAATCAGTTCAGACCGCCCAAGGAATAAAAGGAACACAGCATTGTACATCTGATAGCGTACCCC
Organism: Erythrobacter sanguineus; assembly: GCA_943367895.1. Classification (GTDB taxonomy): domain Bacteria; phylum Bacteroidota; class Bacteroidia; order Flavobacteriales; family Flavobacteriaceae; genus Flavobacterium. Next base: position 9,339 of record CALRKC020000048.1, read on the forward strand.
CGTCTCGAAGGCATTCAATAAATCCACTGACAACACCTTTTTCAATGCATGTGCCCCGAAAGCACCCAGCACAATTCCCAAAAACCCCAGTAAAGCACCTGTAGCGACAATCTTTTTATCCATCACAAATAATTTTGCATAAAAGTAATACGGGCTGACTTAAGAAAAAACAACACGGCATACTTTTTTATAAATATAACAAATAGCTACATTTGCGCCATAATCATAACAAATGAGAAATATCCTGATCATTGGGGCCGGGCGTTCGGCCTCATCGCTTATACAATACCTGCTTGCCAAATCCGATAGTGAAAACCTACACCTCACGATAGGAGACCTGTCCGTCGAGCTGGCCCAAAAAAAGACCAACGGACATGCCAATGCGACCGCCATCGCCTTTGATATTTTTGACGAAGCGCAACGCAAAGCTGAAATTCAGAAGGCGGATGTGGTCATCTCAATGCTTCCGGCCCACCTTCATTTTGAAGTTGCCAAGGATTGCATCGCCTTTAAAAAGCACATGGTCACCGCGTCGTACGTTAGCGATGCAATGCAAAGTCTCGACGCAGCGGCAAAGGAGAATGGCTTGATTTTCATGAACGAAATCGGCCTTGATCCCGGAATCGATCATATGAGTGCGATGAAAGTCATCGATGAGATCCGGGAACAGGGCGGAAAAATGATCCTGTTTGAATCTTTCTGTGGCGGACTGGTAGCGCCGGAATCTGATGACAATCTCTGGAATTACAAATTCACCTGGGCGCCGCGAAACGTGGTTCTGGCCGGGCAGGGTGGTGCTGCAAAATTCATACAGGAAGGGACCTACAAGTACATACCGTACCATAAATTATTCCGCCGTACCGA